>NZ_JAGGQR010000038.1:42849-87623 GCF_018613205.1 Bacillus sp. ISL-46 | reverse complement strand
GGCATCATACCCTTCCTATGTTACCGCTGGACCGATTATGTCTTCATATACGAAAAATACCACAGCATTATGTACTGTAGTAAGAAAATATCTTATTTTCAACTAAAGTCCAGCTCTTCATAAAATAGCGGGAAATGGACTTTAAATGATCTCTATATATAGCACCTTTTGTTTTTTATCCATCTGTTTGTCTAACCAGCCAACCAAATCTCCTAAAAACTTCTCTCTTCCCACTCCATCAAAGGGGCGATGCTTGACTAAAGAGTACTCATATAGCTGTTTATCCTTTGAAGCAACTTGTTGAAAAAATTGGCTCAGCTTTGCTGGTGGTGTAATTCTATCGTCAAGTCCGTATTGCAATAAAAACGGAAGACTAATCGAAGTTGCTTTATTTACAACGCGTGAAGTCGCTTGGATTAAGCTATGTCCCAAACCAGGTGTAACGATATTGTGACGTAAACGGTCGGAATAATATTTAGCACGCACGGCTGAATTTTTCCTCAGCAATCGAAAATTTCGAGATTTATTGATACTATAGTCTGGTTTAACCTTCCCCATTAAGCTAATCCCTAACTGCTCTATCGGTGTCACTTCGTAAGAGATGGCAGGTGAAATCGCAATAATGCCTGAGATACCTGCGCTATGATCTAAAGCATAGTCGAGGGTAATCAGGCCGCCAATGCTATGTCCCACAATATACAATGGCAATTCGGGCTGATCTAGAGATACGAGCTTTCGAAACTCGTGTAAATCCCCTCTAAATTCATCCCAAGACCGGATAAATCCCCTTTTACCAGTACTTTTTCCATGACCGCGCAAATCAAAGGCATAAACAATATATTCTTTTTTAACCAAACTTTCGCTAAGATTCTGGAGCCCTCCGCTATGGTCGCCATGACCGTGAACTAAAATAACTGCCGCTTTTGGAGCCGTTAATGGCTCGGTCACTTGAAAAAATAGTTCTGTTCCATCGACACCATTAAATGTCCCTTCTGTTGTCATTCCAAGTAATCCTCCTGTTGAAAACCTTATTAAATCAAGTCATTGTAGTTTAGAAAGCATTTTAAGTTCCTTTTATTATAAAACAATGCAAAAATAACCGCAAAAAAACTTGGCCTTTGGAAACCACAGCTATATACTCCGGCACCTTCAATATGTTTGTCCAAAAAATCGCTTACAAATCTTAATACTTTGAATATTTTAAAGTATATATACAAACCTAAGAAATTGTATTATTATTTCAATAATATAAAAATTAAAGAAATTTCGACAAAAATATAAGCAGCAATTTGATAGGAAAAAATGTCTATAAAAATTCGACAGCATGTACGGGAGGTGAGTAAGATGGAAATCCTTGAAAATAAGCGGTATTCAACAAAGGGTATATGTACGGTAGAGGGATGCGATGAACAAATAAAAGCACGACAGTTATGTAATAAGCATTATGTAAGAATGAGAAGGTCCGGAAAAATAGACACTATTAGGGTAGAAGCTTGCTCAATTGACCATTGTCTGGCTGTAGACTGTTCCAAACCTTATTTTGCAAATGGATACTGTGAACATCATAACTACATTTACAATAAATTAGGCTACCCACATATGCCAAAAGTAATAAAATTATGTGGAGTTAAAAATTGTTCAAATTACCACTTTCTTAGAGGGCTATGTGAAGGCCACTACAACGAGTGGATATCAAATCTAAAAAAATTACCAGCTCTTGCTGCGAATGAGAAAATGTAATTATTCTGTCTATATGATGTCCATGGAGACAAATACTATATTACACCATTGACTATACCTGCAAATAGACCTTCTTATGAAAGGTCTATTTGAGCATATTAGGATATTGTTGAATCATTTTCATGACTAACGGACTGGTTTGTTCCGGTAACTCGTGTAACGGGAAAAATCCAGCATCAATCGACTCTTTCCCATCAATTTTGATCGTATTCTTTTTAATATCTTTTGATACATAGGCAATCGTGACTGGATAGAATTCATCGCCATTTGGCAGCTTTCGAAAATACTGCTTACCTGAAAATATCTCTACTAACTGAAGTTGGCCAATTTCAACGCCGGTTTCTTCAAACACTTCTCTTCTTCCGGCCTCCTCGACAGACTCCCCTAATTCTAATAGCCCGCCTGGAAGTCCCCAAATGCCTTCAGGTCTTTTTTGTAAAAGAATTTTTCCTTTATCATCAATTACGCACACCATAGCACCTACTAAAATAAGTGGCCGGTTCCCGACTATTTTTCGTAAATCTTCAATATAGCCCATCATTAACCTCCATAAATTGCCTCATTATAATTATAATCTAGCGAATTGGTGCCCGACACTCATTTCGACACCCAATTAAAGGAAATTTTTAAAAATGCGTCTTTTCTTGGTATAATAGATTATGTTTTTCAGATAAACTTGAGGTGAAGATGAAATAAATAAATTAAAGTATGATAACGATTTGGATATGACTCTCCAAAAAGGTACGACCTATATATATACTTACGCCTATGCTGAGGATGAACGCTCTTTGTGTGCTTTGGAAATGCGCTCATTATTCGGTGAGGTGTCTCAATCTAATGTCTTGGAAAGTTTCGTAAAAATCGACCCAAGTCGAAGCCCGTTTATTAAAGAAAGAATCACGGTGTTATATGAGGTGGAAAGCCTTGAGGATCTTTTTATACAGGTAGAAACTTTACAACTAAGCGGAGCAACGTTTAAAGTCACCTATGTAAAAAATAGTGGTCAGGCAAAAAGTGAACAAGAAGGATTCGAAAACCGACGTGCCATTGAACGAGAGCTTGGCTTACACATCAATGGTCAAGCAGATCTTCGTCATCCTGATCGATTGTTTAGCGTCATGAATATAGACGGAAGTTGGGTCTTCGGTGAGTATGTAAAAAGTGAGTCGGTTTGGTTTCGGCATCAAAAGAAGCCAAACAGTTATTCCACAGCGCTCAACACACGTGTGGCTAGAGCAGTGGTAAATATCGCCATCCCCAATCCAAACGGAATTAAGGCCATCGATCCTTGCTGTGGAATTGGAACCGTCCTAGTTGAAGCTAGGTCGATGGGAATTGATATTGTCGGAAGTGATCGCAATCAGTTGATCCTTCCTGGGGCACGAGAAAACATGATACACTTTGGTCTTAGCGGAGAAATAATTTTAGCTGATATTCGCGAGATCACCAATCATTATGATGTAGCAATTATTGATTTGCCTTATAATTTGTGTTCGGTGATAACCCCGGAAGAACAGCTTGAGATGCTCCAAAGTGCACGTCGTATCGCAAACAGAGTGGTCGTGGTCACCGTTGAACCGATCGATGAAATCCTTATTAAAGCAGGTTTTTCGATTATTGATCGAGCGGTTGCTAAAAAAGGGTTATTTATACGAGAAGTGATTGTATGTAATTGATAGGGCTCTTTTAAGATATATCGGAATCTGTGTAAAAAAAGAATTATTACTGTAACGAAATGAGGGGAACTTATGAATAAAGAGTCCATCTATGGATTAACGATAGATCAATTGGCATCCTGGCTTACCGAGCACGGTGAGAAGAAGTCGAGAGCACAAAAAGTATGGGAATATCTTTATCGAAAGCGTGTCACAAATTTCTTGGAAATGACAGAAGTAAATCAAGCGTGTGTTCAATTACTGTCAGACAACTTCGTGATCCAAACCTTACAGGAGCATATTAAGCAAGAATCCGCCGATGGAACAATTAAGTTCTTGTTTAAACTTCAGGATGGCAACTTGATTGAAACGGTTTTAATGCGCCAGAAATATGGCCTTTCCGTTTGTGTGACAACGCAAGTAGGCTGTAACATCGGCTGCAGTTTTTGTGCGAGTGGTTTATTAGCAAAAAGCCGGGATTTATCGAGTGGGGAAATTGTCGAGCAAATTATGAACGTTCAATTGCATCTGGACAACAAAGGACAAGGTGAAACGGTCAGTCACGTAGTCGTGATGGGGATTGGTGAACCATTTGATAATTTTATAAACCTAATAGACTTTATCAGGGTGATTAAAGATGATAAAGGGCTTGCGATTGCGGCTAGACGGATCACCGTGTCAACCAGCGGTCTCGCGGACAAGCTTATTGAGTTCACGGATATGGGGCTGCAGGTAAATCTTGCTGTTTCCTTGCATGCGCCAAATAATGAGCTTCGTACACGTATTATGAAAATAAACCGTGCGATTCCGATTGAAAGATTAATGCAGGCGATGGAGTATTACGTAGAAAAGACAAACCGTCGGATTACCATTGAATATATTCTGTTGCGTGATGTAAATGATCATAAGCAAGAAGCCGAGCAACTGGCCGAACTTCTTCGCCCTCTCGGACAGCAAGTCTATGTAAACTTAATTCCATATAATCCGGTCGATGAACATAGTCAATATCAAAGAAGTGAACAGGAATCAGTCCTGGCATTTTATGATACGTTGAAAAAGGGCGGGATTAATTGTAAAATCCGCCAAGAACACGGAACAGATATTGATGCGGCGTGCGGCCAGTTACGAAGCAAACAAATCAAAAAAGCTGAAGTACAGTAATTTCATTAAAAGGTTATGTTAAACAAGGTGTTTGGTTTAACATAACCTTTTTAGTTTTATCCGCATTTTATGTCTGTGCCGATTTCGACATTCTTTTCTCCATTTCCCGGGAAAAATCCTTTTTAATTCAAGGGGTTTTCTTGTTATTAATCAAACGTTTGGTTAGGAAGGAATTATCGGGAAACCTGTCAAAGTGTGATTTATTACCGATAAAAGTCCTTTTATCGACTTGTTTTTTATTTTAATAGTGGAAAAACAACATACAAAAAAGGTATCTAAATGATATTTAGACACCTTCATTTTAGTTACTCAGTAAACTTTTTAAAAATCAATGTGGCATTATGACCGCCAAATCCTAATGAGTTGGATAGCACTACTTGAACATCCTTCTCCTTTGCCACATTGGGGACATAATCTAAATCAAGTTGTTCATCAGGTGTTTGATAGTTAATGGTTGGAGGAATGATTCCTTCCTTGATGGCTAATAGAGAAAAAATGGCCTCAATTGCTCCTGTAGCTCCCAACAAGTGGCCCGTCATCGATTTCGTGGAACTGACAGATAAAGTATAGGCATGTTCCTTGAAAACCTCTTTAATGGCTAACGTTTCATACAAATCATTATAATAAGTCGAGGTCCCATGTGCATTGATATAGTCGACTTGTTCAGGGGAAATCCCAGCATCATCTAATGCTAATTTCATTGCTCTCCCTGGTCCATCTCCGTCTGGTGCAGGTGTAGTAATATGATGGGCATCACCCGTAGCTCCATATCCTATCAATTCCCCATATATATTCGCACCACGCGCTAAAGCATGCTCTAATTCTTCTAGCACCACAATTCCTGCGCCTTCCCCGATGACAAATCCATCACGATTCTTATCAAAAGGCCGGCTTGCTGTGTTCGGATCTGGATTTTTTGAAAGGGCTGTCATATTAGAAAATCCGGCAACGGTCATCTCTGTAATCGTTGCTTCTGTTCCGCCAGCAATTATCATATCCACATTCCCCTTTTGAATAACGCGGAATGCATCACCGATTGAATTGGCGCCTGACGCACATGCTGTAACCGAACAATTGTTGATTCCTTTTGCTCCAAGTGCAATAGAAACTTGTCCAGCCGCCATGTCAGGGATAAACATGGGAATAATAAACGGGTTGACTCTTCTTTGACCTTTTTCAATAAATTTCCGATGTTGTTCCTCGAATTCAGCTAGCCCGCCAATTCCTGATCCAATCCAAACGCCCACTCGCTCAGGTTGAATATTCTCACCGATTCGGATTCCTGCATCATTGACAGCCATTTGACTTGCAGCAACTGCGAACTGGCTATAACGCCCCATTCTTCTCGCTTCTTTTTTATCCATAAATTCTTCTGGTGCAAAGCCCTTTACTTCCGCGGCGATTTTGATATCCACTTTTTCTACATCAAATATCGTTGCTGGTCCAATACCTGAGACACCACGTTTAATCTGTTCCCATGTTGAATGAGCATCATTCCCCAAAGGAGTGACTGCTCCAATACCTGTAATCACTACTCTTTTATTCATTTAATGCTCTCTCCCACCCATTATTCAAAGTAATTTACCGACGAATTATCATCCTTTATAGTTTAACTAATTTAGAGTGGTTGGACAAATTGATATCGAACTATCTTTAGATTTAAGTTTATTTTGTGTAAGCAAATGGATGTCACTTAAGCATATCAAAGTTTAACTACACATCACCTATTTGGGACAGGTGAATGTTGTTTTCAGTTTCATAAAGCCGTACATTAGGCGGGCATTTCTTCCTTTTTGCGTATGAGGATTAATTTTTGAGCTGAGGCATTCCATAAATTGCTTATCACAGTAACACGGGGAATTCCCTCGGCTCAGACAGCGGTCATGCTGGTAGCAGCAGCCATCTACATCATTAATTGGACTACCCGGCCCGCTGCATCCTGGCCCACACCATCGATAACCTGGAAAAATACAAAGAGGCAGCAGGCTCTTTTTTCTACGTTTCAATCATTTACACCTCCTAGAAGTTTATTACTATATTAATATGGAAAAATATAAAACCTGATTAGACATGTTTTCTAAAAGAAAACCTGACCCCAGTACCTGTCTGATTTTAAAAAGTGGAACTCACGATTGATTTTGTTTTAGCTATGAAGTTTCAAGGTTCTCTAACAAGCTATCGTGGAATACATTAAACATAATAGGTTTTTACGGCTTATAGGTTTTATTAAAAATTTTCACATGAAAGGGGAATCTATACTATGGATGTTTGCATTTCTTGTGGGAGTGAATTGTCCAAGTTTGAAAGGAATAGAAGTGAATGTTGGGAGTGCATGGATACGACCACCGAAGCATATACAGAAGAGGAATGATTTTTTTAAGTACTGACTATATTATGAAAATAAAAAAGGTCCCAGTCCTCTAGACAAACATTAGGACTGGGGCCTTTTTGGCTATAGAGACCGTACGTCATTGGATGCATTTTCAACTTCTTTTCTCTGATTTTTGTAGCCAATAGCCCTCATTGGATGCATTTTCAACTTCTTTTCTCTGATTTTTGTAGCCAATAGCCCTCATTGGATGCATTTTCAACTTCTTTTCTCTGATTTTTGTAGCCAATAGCCCTCATTGGATGCATTTTCAACTTCTTTTCTCTAATTTTTGTAGCCAATAGCCCTCATTGGATGCATTTTCAACTACTTTTCTCTGATTTTTGTAGCCAATAGCTCTAATTATCTATCAAATGTTTCTATGAATTATTTACTGATAACATCTTTTGTTAAAATATGGTCTAAGGAGGTTTGATATACTCGATAATCATCTTGAGAGAATAAAACCATCGCAACATCACCGAATGGATTAGTTTTCAAAAAGTCTATTATAGTTTTGAGTGCAATGTTTGATGCTAACTCTATCGGGAATCTAAATATACCTGTAGAGATAGACGGAAATACAATACTTTTAAGACCTTTTTCCGCAGCAAGTTGTAGTGAGTTTTGTAACAGTTTGCTAAGAGCACTTCCTCGTTCCCAGTTATTCCACTCCAAACAGGACCTACCGTATGAACCACATATTTTGCAGGCAAGTTATATCCCTTCGTTATTACCGCTTCACCAGTAGGTAAATAATTTCCGTTTAGCGCTTCATTCCGAATTCTTTTGCATTCTTGTAATAATTCATTTCCTGCAGCTCGGTGGATTGCTCCTTCTACTCCACCCCCGCTAAAAGGGAACCATTTGCTGCAGTAACAATAGAATCTTTCCTTTGCAATGTAATATCGCCAACAACTAGTTCCAGTTTATTACCATTAATCTCCTCTACCATTACTTTTCACTCCTTTACCAAACAAATAATCCAACAATCATCGCACTCAATAAAGATACTCCTACTCCACTGACCAACAGCTTCCAGACATTTTTTCCGATGATACTTGATTTTTCTTCACTAAGGATTGAATTAAATGTTCCATAAATCATACCGACGGTACTAAAGTTGGCAAATGAAGTTAGGAACGTAACGGCAACAGCGACTGTATGCGGAGCAAGTCCACTTATCTTGCCTTTTAGATCAAGCATCGCAACAAACTCATTGGTCGCTAGCTTTATTCCCATTAATTGTGCTACATACATGGCATCATCCCCAGCTAATCCAAGCAAGAAGGCGAATGGGCTAAAGATAATGGAGAATATTTTTTGGATGGTCAACCCTTTCACTATGAACCCTAAAATTCCATTTATACCAGCAGTTAAGGCAACATAACCAATGACCATTGCCATGATGACAATAACCATTTTGACACCAACAAGCATACTGTTTGAGATTGTTGAAAAGAAATCTTTTCGCTCTTCTTTTGTAGGGACATAAACGATATCTTCCTCTTTACTCACCTCAACAGGATTCAGCATATTCGCAATCAAAAGCGCGTTCAGGCAATTCAACGGAATCGCCACAAATACATATGTCGCTGGAACCATTGTTAAGTAGGCCCCAATGATCGAACCGCTGATGCTGCTCATACTCATGATTCCAAACGTTAGCAGACGATGTTCCTTTAACACTGTCAACTGCTGACGGATAACGGCCAGGGCTTCTGTATTTCCAAGAAACATCATCTGGATTGAGAAGAAACTCTCAAGCTTTGGCAGTCCAGATACTTTTGAAATGAGCCATCCCACTTTATCAATGATCCATGTTAAAATTCCGAAGTACGTTAAAATATCAAAGAACGTAATAATGAAAATAATCGGCATTAACGCACTAAAAAAGAAATCCACCTGCTCATTCGCCATCACGGATGGGAATACAAATGAAGTTCCTTCGTTCGCACAAGCAATTAACCAATTAAAGAACGATGCTATCTTATTAATGATCCATGACCCAATTTTCGTCGATAACATAAACCAGGTGATCGCTAATTCAACAACTAACAACGTCAAAATGGATTTCCACTTAACGTTTCTTTTATTAGGGGAGCAAAAATAAATAAGAACGATCATAACTATTACTCCAAGTACATTAAACAAAAAATACAAGTTATCAACTCCTTTGGTTTAATATTCCCAGAAAGTTTATTTGTATAGAAAAATCCCTCAACTTTTCACGGGTTTGTTGAAGAGTAAAGCCGGGGAAATATTATTTATGTTACGACGAATGGGAGAAAAATTAGATTATTCTTGTAGCTACACTGAACTTTTCTTGATGGTATTTTTATAAGTATAAGTTAGTAAGAATAGAAGGAACGTAGTATATTCTGGGGGGTAGGGAATGAATAGTGATGAAGGCTTATGGAGAAAGGAACTACTTTTTTCCATAACCTGAGGATATAACGGAAGTGAATCAGTAAGAGGTTTTAGTAACCCATTTAGAGCACAAATATAAATTAAATCTTATATAAAAATAAGAAACAGTGCTAATTCATTTGCGAATTGCACTGTTAATTTTATAGATGTTTTTTGGGTTACGGATAATCCAAATGTGAAAGACTTCTCTTCCTAAACTATTAAGTTCTTAAAAACAATGTTTACAGTTGTCCAAATACAACTTTTCCTTTAAAAATAACTGCTTCGCGCTCTGGTGTTCTAGCAACTGCTTCAGCAGAACATGATGCATTTACAAGAACAAAATTTGCTTCATCGCCTACCAGAGGCCAGGTTACTTCACCGTCTTTCGTTAATGGGGTAGGTCCCCCAGTAGCATACTTTAGTGTCTGAGCTAATGCACGTTCGTCACTTTTCCGGTACAGCTCACTATATCGGGTTACCTTTTCTAAAACATCCCCTGTTCCATATGGCCCCCAAGAGTCATAGAAACCATCACACCCTAAATACACGTTTACTCCCCTTCGATCTAATAAATCAATTGGAGGCAGAGTTTTTGTAATTGGAATCGTAGACATAACAGAAATTCCTAACTTGCTCAATTTATCGGCGATTTCTTCCTGTTGTGGAACTGGTACTTCTCCTAGACTGAATGCATGGCTTACAGCCACGCGATTGTGCCATTTCGCTGCTTCTACCATTTCTGTCAATTTATCTACCGTATAAAAACCAACATGGCCGCTGTCATGCAAATGGATATCTACATCTGCATCAAATTCTGTTGCTAGATTCATCACTTCATAGAGTGATTTTTCGATATTGCGGTCAATTCCAGCTGGGTCTAATCCCCCAACTAATTGGGCACCTGATCTCATTGCCTCTTTCATAAGTGGAATGACATTTTCAGTTAATAATCCATGCTGAGGGAAGGCAACAATCTCGTAGGTTAGCTTATCAGTGTAATCCTCCAATGCTGTTTTTACGCCTTCTAAATTTTTCAAACCAATATAAGGGTCAATATTTACATGGGTGCGGATATGTGTGGATCCTTGTGAAAGCAGTAAGTCAATCATGGCACTAGCACGCTGTTTTGTTGTTGGCGCCAATTCCTCAAGTTCCATTGCTTCCATACGTAATCGGTCCTTCAAATTTTTTGCAGGAATAGGAGCCTTCCAATCAAGTGAAAGATAGGTTTTATCCAAATGGTTGTGCATTTCTTTAAAGGTAGGTAACGCCAAAAAACATTTTCCGTCCACAGCTTTCTCACCAGATGGAATGTTAAAACTCAGCTTTTGCTTTTCAACAATTTTCCCACCCTGAATTTTCAAATGGAAAAGCTCTGTCTTTGTTTCATAGACTCCTTTTTCATCCTGTACATAGCCTGTCTCTAACCGAACATTTGTCAACCAATATGAGGTAGTCATTCTTTCTCCTCCTTTATAAGTTTAAACACGCACTAGGTCTGTGTCTTCTAGTTTACTTTCAACCTTTTTTCCTTTGAAGAACAATGCTTCTACCGGTGCTCTTCTTGCGACTGCTTCTGCTGAACAAGTGGCCTTTACTAGCATCATCGTTGCATCATCGCCAACCTTTGGCCAGACACGCTCACCTTTTTCATTCAGTGGTGTTACACCGCCAGTTCCGTATTTTAGGGTAGTTGATAATGAATATTCGTCACTCATGCGGAATCTTTCAGCAAGAACCCCCAGCTTTTGGATCGAGTTTCCAGTTCCAAATGGAGACCAGTGGTCTGTAATACTGTCATGTCCAACAGATACTTGAATCCCTAATTTATCAAGAGTTGGTATCGGAATTGTCGCCCGATTTATAGGAACAGTGGTGGTAACATCCATCTCTTGTTCTTTTAGAATAGCAGTGATTTCATTAAGTTCCTCACCATCCAGGTCACCTAATGCAATTCCATGGCTAATCGTGGCTCTACCTTTAAGTCCAGATTCCTTCGTATAATAAGCCATGCGTTCAAATGTAAATGCTCCTAATGTATTCGGATCATGTAAATGAATATCTACGCCCTTATTGTTTTCAACAGCAATATCAAAAATAGTGTTTAAAGATTTTTCAATGTTCCGATCCACAGTCGCAGGGTCGACGCCTCCAACTAATGTCGCGCCATTCTTCATCGCATCACGAATGAGCTGAACTGAGTCACTTTTTAATAAACCGTGCTGTGGAAAGGCAACAATCTCATAGGTAAGAACATCCTCATATTTTTTCAATGCATTGACGGTTACCTCAAGATTTTTAAGTCCAATCACTGGGTCAACATTACAATGGGTGCGAATATGGGTATGGCCGTTTTTAATAAATAGTTCAATCATTTTCTCAGCACGCTCTTGGGCTGTCGGCAGGAGCTTTGGCAGCAGTTCTTTTTCTTCTTCTAATCTGGTAAAAATGCCTTTTGTGATGGGCGTACATGCTTTCCATGGTCCACCATAATAGGTTTTATCGATATGAATATGCATATCTCTTAAGGATGGCAGTAATAGCTTACCATTCGCATCATGCTGCTTAACCTTTGTATTAGGAATTTTATTTGTAATTTCAGTAATTTTACCGCCTTCAATTTTCAAGTGGCAAATTTCTGTCTTGGTTGCGACAATTCGATCATTTTCATAAATGAAACCTTTTTCTAAGCAGACATTCGTTAACCAAAAAATTGTCATTCCTATTCCCTCCTAAGTTATAGAACTAGGAAAAGTACTTTTTTCACAAAAGTACTTTTCCTCCTTGAACACTATTCATTTCTTCATAAAGTCACTTATTTAATTACTACATCATCAATCATTAGATAGTTGGCAGCATTTAACCAAAAACCACTTACATTTTTACTATAGGCAGCCAAATGTTCATAATTTCGGATTGGAACATAAACCGCATCGTCAATCTCTTTCTGCATTACATCTTCATATAGCTTTAATCGTTTTTGCTCATCTGTTTCTTTTCGTGCTGATTCAATCATTTTGTCTACATCTGGATTACTATAGTAGAAATGGTTCCCTGCAGCTCCCTGTGATGCTGAATGGAATAAGTTATACTGGTTGTAATCTCCGTCGCCGGTTGCATTTCCCCATCCACCAATGGCCATATCGTGCTCACCTTTTTCAATCATGTCGATATAAGCACCATATTCCATTACCTGGATTTTCACATTTACTCCAATCCCTTTTAATTGCGATTGCATCACTTCAGCCATGTTAATACGTTCTTTTCGGTCACTTGTTAATAAAGTGACATTTAATCCTTTTTCATAGCCAGCTTCTTTTAACAATTTCTTTGCTTCGTTCAAATCATAGTCATATGCTTTAACCTTATCACTGTATCCAAGCACCTTAGGGCTCATTGCTACATTGGCAAGGGTTCCAACGTTATTATAAACGCCTTTAATAATTGCTTCTCTTTCAATGCCGTGGCTGATTGCCTTACGAACTCTTACATCATCAAACGGTTTTTTCTTTGTGTTAAATCCAAGATATTCAACAGCTAGTCCTTCTGTACGATAGAGTCCCATTTTGTCAGAAGCTTCAATGCGCTCAATCTCGGTTACAGGCACTTGGTCATTAATATGCGCCTCACCTGTTTCAATCATAGCTAGTCGGGTTGCATCTTCAGGAACGACTTTGAATACTACTCTATCAATATTAGGTTTCTTCCCCCAGTAGTTTTCATTTCTCTTTAATGAAATTTCTTGTCCAGTCTTCCATGATTCAAACACAAATGGACCTGTACCAACTGGGTGCTGTGATAATGTATCCGGGTTTTCTGTAAGTGCTTTTGGACTAATAATACTACCTTCTTGGCTGGCCAAAATAGATAGCAGTGGAGCATAAGGATATTCAAGTAATAATTGAACTGTATAATCATCCACAACTTTTACTTCCTTAATCATTGAGAACTTCTCGCGTTGCGGTGATTCTGTTTTCGGATCTAACATACGATCAAATGTTGTTTTAACAGCTTCAGCATTGAATGGTGCTCCATCATGGAATTTAACGCCTTCTTGTAATTTAAATTCCCATGTTGTGTCATTTACGACTTTCCATTCTTTCGCTAACAGTGGTTTAATTTTGAAGTCTTTATCTGGTGCAATTAGTGTCTGATAAACTTTTTGATAAATGATATTCGCAGAAGGAATATCTGTGATAAAATGCGGATCAAGTTTTGTAGCATCAGAAAGCCTTACAACTGTTAATGTACCGCCTTGTTTGGTTGCCTCTTTTTTGCTTGCCGTATCAGTTGAAGAAGTTGATTTTGTAGAACAAGCTTGAACAAAAATCAACATTAAGCCGATTAGAACAAATAGTAGACCCTTATTAATACTGCGTCCTTTTTTCTCCATTTTTTTATGCTCCCTTATTTTGTTATTTTGTAAATTCTGACCCTTCAATCGGTTATCCACCATCCTTCCGCTAGTACATATCTGCATTATAAAAGACAATAGATAATAATATTTACAGAATATTTACTTAAATTTTAACTATATTGACATATTATTTAAAAAACATTTACTTTTCACCTAATTTTGATAATTTGTACATAACCCAATAAAAAGTCTGAAAGTTTAGAAGGGGGTCCACCGCAACGATCAATTACACCTTATCTTTCAAAAAAATTAAAATAAGGAGGGTTTTACATGTCAGTTGAAGCAAACACTGAAAAACCAATTGTAATCACACAAACGATTAATCTACCGAAACAATCTAAATTAAAAGACTTCCTTTCTATTTTAATGGTTAATAAAGCAGCGATGGTCGGTGCAATTATTATCCTCTTTTACATTTTTATCGGATTATTTGCACCGCTCTTAGCCCCATACAATCCATATGAAATTATATTAGAAGATAAATTACTGCCTCCATCGAATGATCACTGGATGGGAACTGATGATAAAGGGAGAGATATATTAAGTCGTATTCTGTATGGCTCAAGACTTTCGATGGGAGTCGGTTTTGCTGCTGTAGCCTTTGGCTCATTCTTCGGAATCATTTTTGGACTAGTTGCTGGCTATTATGGAAAATGGGTTGATACGTTCATTATGCGATTGATGGACGTCATGCTCGCCTTTCCTGGAATCCTACTAGCATTAGCCATCATAAGTGCTCTAGGACCAGGTCTTATTAATGTTACGATCGCGGTTGGAGCATTTTCCGTTCCGTTATTTGCACGAATTGTCCGCGGTTCTACATTAGAAGTGAAACGTCTCGAGTATATCGACGCCATACGGTCGCTTGGCGCAAATGATTTTACAATTATTTTCAAACATATTTTACCGAATATTCTTTCTCCAATTATTGTCCAAGGGACATTACGTCTTGCGACGGCGATTTTATCAGCTGCAGGCTTATCGTTTCTTGGTCTTGGCGCACAGCCTCCTTCTCCGGAATGGGGAACGATGCTAAGTAATGGAAGGGATTTCTTATTCTCTGCTCCATACATTGCGATTTTCCCAGGTTTAGCGATTTCTATCCTCGTTTTAGGTTTTAATATCTTTGGTGATGGATTACGCGATGCTTTTGATCCAAGAATGAAAAAGTAAAATTTAAGGAGGTTAGCAGACGATGTTGATGTTTATTTTACGCCGTTTAGTCCAAACGATCCCAGTAGTAATTGGGGTAACTTTTGTCGTATTTTTTATCATGCAACTAGTTCCCGGTGATCCTGCTGTTTTGCTTGCAGGTGAAGGGGCATCAAAAGAAACAGTTAATGCCATTCGCGAGCAATTGGGGTTAAACCGGCCATTACTGGTTCAATATTTTGACTACCTTTTGAATGTATTTCAAGGAGACTTTGGTAATTCACTTAAGAATAGCCAGCCAGTACTTGATGAAATAATGGTTAGACTACCGATCACAATGGAGTTAGCATTTTTTAGTATCATTATCACAATCGTTTTAGGTATGGCAGCGGGAATTATTTCAGCGGTTAAACCTTATTCACTTACAGATACAAGTGTTATGCTAGTTGCCCTACTTGGAATTTCCTTACCGAGCTTTTGGTTTGGTTTAATGATGATGTATTTCTTCTCCGTAAAACTGCAAATTCTTCCGGTTGCAGGATGGGATAGTATCCTTCACGTCATCCTTCCTGCTCTAACATTAGGAGCAGGAGGTGCAGCAATTGTTGCCCGGATGACTCGTTCCAGTATGCTTGAAGTCATCAGGCAAGATTATATCCGTACAGCACGAGCAAAAGGACTGCGCGAACATGTCATTATTTATAAGCACGCATTACGGAATGCCTTAATTCCAGTAATAACGGTTGTTGGGTTACAGTTTGGTGCTCTGCTTGGCGGAACTGTATTAGTTGAATCCATCTTTGCGATTAACGGACTTGGCAGAATGATTGTTGATGCTATCCGAATGCGGGATTTACCAGTGGTTCAAGGGGGAGTTTTAGCTGCCTCGCTAATCTTTGTTATCGTGAATTTATTTGTGGACGTATTCTATCGGTTCTTTAATAAACGAATTGAACTAAATTAACGGGCGGTGAATAATGGTGAGTGAGAAAAACAATCCAATTTTAGAAGTAAAAGGATTAAAAACACATTTCTTTACAAAACATGGTGTAAGTAAGGCCGTTGACGGTATTGATTTTACCCTTCGAAAGGGAGAGACTTTAGGTATTGTCGGAGAATCAGGCTGTGGAAAAAGTATGACATCTCTCTCCATACTACGACTAATCCCCTCCCCTCCAGGGAAAGTTGCCGGCGGACAGGTTCTTTATAAAGGGAAAGATTTAGTCACACTCTCAGAGGATGAAATGAGGAAAATCCGTGGAAACGAAATCTCGATGATTTTCCAAGAACCGATGACATCATTAAATCCTGTACTTCCTGTCGGAGAACAAATTGCTGAAGCATTAAGATTGCATCAAGGTATGAGAAAGAAGGAAGCGTGGATTAAGACAGTTGAAATGCTTAAGCTTGTGGGAATACCTTCTCCTGAAAAAAGGGCAAAACAAGAACCATTCCAATTAAGTGGAGGTATGCGCCAGCGTGTAATGATTGCGATGGCACTTGCCTGTACTCCAGAAGTGTTAATTGCCGATGAACCAACAACAGCCTTAGATGTAACCATTCAAGCACAAATATTAGAGCTAATTAAAGATTTACAAAAAAAGATAGGTATGGGCGTTATTATGATTACACATGATTTAGGAGTTGTTTCTGAAACATGTGATAAAGTTGCAGTTATGTATGCCGGCAATATTATTGAACATGCGCCAACTGAAAAGATTTTTACAAATCCAAAGCACCCCTATACACAAGGGTTGTTAAATTCTTTACCGAAGATCCATGAGGACCAAGAAGAATTGCAAACGATCGAAGGGAGTGTACCAAGTCCGTATAATTTGCCGACAGGCTGCCGTTTTGCTTCAAGGTGCCCCCATCAGAAACCTTTGTGTCACTTGCAGAAGCCTGATCTAATTGAACAAAATGATGGTGTTAAAGTACGTTGTTGGATGTACACTGACGAATGGACGAGACATGTGGAAAAAGAGGGGGCTGTTAAATAATGGTGACTGCTACAGAGAAAAAAGTATTATTAAAAGTGGACCATTTGAAACAATATTTCCCTGTTAAATCAGATTCCATTTTTAAACCTAAGGCATTTGTAAAAGCAGTTGACGACATTTCTTTTCACCTATACGAAGGAGAAACACTAAGTATTGTTGGGGAATCTGGCTGCGGTAAATCAACTACAGGACGAGCGATTTTACGGCTCGATGAACCAACAGACGGGAATGTATATTACTCTGGTAAAGACATTTTAAGCCTTAATAATAAAGAGATGAGAAAGCTTAGAGGAGACTTGCAAGTAATTTTCCAAGATCCTTTTGCCTCACTTAACCCCCGTCAAACGGTAAAGCATATTCTAAATGAAGCAATGGCCATTCAAAATGTCGTTGAAAAACCGAAAAGGATGGAAAGAATGTTAGAATTACTGGGGTATGTCGGACTACCTCAAGAAGCACTTGATCGCTATCCCCATGAATTTAGTGGAGGGCAGCGTCAGCGAATTGGGATTGCCCGTGCACTTGCAGTCGATCCTAAATTAATTATTTGTGACGAAGCAGTATCTGCTTTGGATGTTTCCATCCAAGCCCAAATTCTAAATCTATTAAAAAAACTACAAAATCAGTTTCAGCTTACCTTTTTATTCATCTCACACGATTTAAGTGTAGTAAGGCATATCTCCGACCGAGTAATGGTTATGTATTTAGGAAAGATCGTTGAGATTGCTGATAAAAAGAATCTATTCGATTCACCGCTTCATCCATATACAAAGGCATTGTTATCATCAATTCCGGTACCTAATCCAGTCCTAAAAAGGGAACGTGTCATCTTAAAAGGAGATGTCCCTTCCCCTATTAACCCTCCGAGCGGATGCCGTTTCCATACTCGCTGTCCTTTTGCAACGGAGAAGTGTAAATTAGAGGAACCTGCCCTAAGAGAATTAGCTGAGAATCATTTTGTCAGCTGCCATTTTGCAGAGCAACTTTCGCAATAAAGTTATATTAGAAATAAAAAACTTTATAAAATATCATATTAATAAAGGGAGTATTTCTAGACTCCCTTTTTCTACATCTAAAGGAGAATCTCGTTTAATGCTTAATATTGAAGCTTTCTCCATTTACATTATGCTATGTGTCTTAGCCCCTTTACTAGGTGCATTTACTTTGCTGTTTTTATTTATATTTGAAAAACGAATTGATCTTTTAGAAAAGCAAACACGGGAAATTGCTCTCGAGAAAGAACTGCAAACAGCCCTTTATAATCAATTAAATCAGGAAATCCAACCACATTTCCTCTTTAATACATTAAATTCCATTTTAAGCCTTGCAAGATTAGAGAGAAAAACAGAATTAATTCACTCGATTGAAACCCTTTCAAGATTGCTTAAGTTTAAATATAAGACAAATACACCTTTAATAACAATTAATGAGGAATTATCCTATATTAATTATTATTTGGAAATACAAAAAATAAGGTTCCGAGACAGACTTCATTACGAAATATCCATGGATTCAACAGTAGGACAGGCTGTTATCATCCCTTTTTTAATTCAAACTCTTGTCGAGAACGCCTTTAAGCATTCATTTGACAGACATATTGGTGAGGCTTTTTTAAAAATAATCATTGAAAAGAACGAGAAGGAAGTTTATGTAACTGTCTGGAACAATGCCTTAGAAGGACAGGTGGTCCAATCTCATAAAGATGGACTTGGTTTAGATAATATTGCAAAAAGGCTTGATCTTCTCTTTCCAGGAGATCAGACTTCAGTAAAATTAATACCTTCAGAAGATGGTACCAGTGTTTTAGCTGTTTTCCCATTTGTACTAGGATAGGAGGTGCATCCAAATGAATATTCTTTTAGTAGATGATGAACCACTTGAATTAGAACTGCTCGAATATTTAATTCAAAAAAAGTTTCCAAACTGGAAGTTTTTTAAGGCTCTAGATGCTTCACAAGCCATTCAAATCATCAAACAACATGAAATCTTTCTTGCATTTCTTGATATCCAGCTCCCAGGTAAATCAGGTTTGGAATTAGCGATGGAACTCACACGAAATTATTCAATGGATATTATCATGGTTACGGCTTTTCAGAATTTTGAATATGCTCAAATCTCGATAAGAATTGGGGTTGTTGATTATATTACGAAGCCTGTCATTGAAGAAGAGCTTTTGAATGTATTAAGCAGGTATGAGCGATTGGGACGATATACGGAACAAATCGTAAACGCCTTACAAATTATACATCAGGAATATAGTGAAAAATTAACATTAAATTATTTAGCTTCAAAGGTTCACATTAACCCTGCCTATTTAAGCAGAAAATTTCACGAAGAAGTAGGGATGGGCTTCTCTGAATATTTAAATGATTATCGTTTAAAGGAAGCTCAAAAAATGTTAATTAATAATCCTGATTTAAGCATTAGCACGATTTCAGAAAGATGTGGATTTAATAGCCAGCATTACTTTAGCCAAATCTTTCGGAAATTGACTGGACAATCACCGAGTGACTATCGCTTAAAGGAGACATACCGTTGAATAGAAGTTCTTATCAATTATATATAAGCGGTGCGATTAAATTGGGGATAAGCTTTGGGGTTGTTAGTCTATTAGCGAGGTGGATAACAGGCAATACGATCCTCTCTTCTCCAGAAACATTAATTAAATACGGATTAACTGGTGGAATTGGCTATTCTTTAATGGGGGCTTTAGCACTCATATTGTTTGGATTTTTAGCCAAAGTCATTAGAGAAAAATTTCCCGATGAGCAAACGATTGGAGATGTACTGAGAAAAAAATTATCACCAAGCGGCTACTGGTATGTCATTACAATTCTTCTCATTACCAGCCTGCACTCCTTATTTATCCAAGCAATGGGAGCGGGAATCCTCATTCATATCCTGTTCCCTATGCCTGTTTTTATAGGAATGCTATTGTTTTTAGGCTTTTGTTTTTTTGTAGGCGGTGTTGGTGGAATGCAGCGGCTGCACCAGTTATCAGGTGTTAATGTCTCATTGATCTTCGGCGCTGTTTTAGTCATTCCTGTTTATTTTTATATTCAGGAAGGTGTCCATCCTGTTTATGAAGGGATTAAACTTTTTCATCCTTATATTTTATTCTATAAAAATACAGATTCGATTTGGTTTATTTTCACAGCGATTTTGATTGGCTTTGGACAGGTCTTAATTGATCGAGCAACATGGCAGAGATTATTTATCATCAAAAAGGAAAAAGTTCAAATGACCTTTACTCTAGCTGGAGTAATATGGGCCACAATCCCACTAGCTCTAACCTCCCTGCTAATGATTATTATGTTTGGCAGAAGCTATAAAGATATTTATTCGTTGCTGTTTGAACTTGTTGATAAAATACAATCAACCATGCTAATTGTTTTATTTGTTTTATTTTGCTTTAGTGCGATTTCGTCAGCAATTAGTGCAGAACTACATGCGACGACTACCTTGGTTGTAAAAAATATTATTGAAATATTTCGTCCTTTATCTGACCATGAAAGATGGAAATTCACTTATATTTTTTCAGGAAGTATTTGTATATGTTTACTAATAATCGTGAGTATTTTTAAACCTACTCCGCTACAATTATTGTTTTTCTCTGGGAATATTTACGCTGCCATCATTGTACCGATGTTATTTATTATTCTAAGTAACAAATCGATTCCTGCAATCATCCCCTTTTCCTCATTGATTGGTGCCTTGGGGGGCTATATATTTATTCCCCTGAATGATAACTTAACGATCATTTGGATCAGCTTCATAATTTCTGGTTTGATTTGTTTATTGGTTTTTATTTTCCAAACAGTATCTATTAGGATAAAGCATTAAGGAAGATTGGAGGTAAGCAACATTGGGAGATAAGCAAGTCATCCATGATGATGGGTGGCACAAATACTAAGCGTTTTCTGATGTTACAAGGTATTCGAGCACCAATAAAGGCCAGTCATGTTATCAAGAAAAGAGAAATCAATTTACAAGAATTATATTTTCCAAATTGTAAGGGCCGTTTCTCAAACGGAGTAAACTGGCCTGCACTGCTTACCACTCTATTCGCTGGGTGTACTAGCTTGATTGGTAGATTTATTGATATCCTTGAGCCGATTTATAATATTTCATGGTTTACTGGGATAATCGTTTCAGTCGTCCTATATTTACTATTTATTTATTTGAACAACCTGTTACACGCCAGTAGAACAGATAAGGATTTGGCAAATATAACAAAAGGAGGATGATGTCCTCATCCTCCTTTAAAATTAATATCTAGCTAATGGAGCCTGAAACCAAGTTACCCTGATAAAAAACTGCCTTACGGTTTGAACGTCTAGCAACGACTTCGGCAGAACAACTTGCTTCTACTAAAATCATATTGGCTGCATCCCCTTCTTTAGGCCATTGCTTTCTGCCTTCTCTGTCTAAAGGCGTCAAACCACCAGTAATATATTTTAATGCTCGAGAAAGAGAAACTTCATCTGTCCAACGACACCGTTCAATTAGTCGGCCAACCCTTTCAAGAACGTCTCCATTTCCAGTCGGCCACCACGAATCAAAAATATTATCGTTTCCTATGGCCACATTAACACCATATTCTGATAGCAGGCTTACTGGAGGAATGTTTCTACCAATTGGGAGGCTCGTCACAATCGAAATACCTGCATCCCTTAATAACTCTGCCATTTCTACGGCTTCTTCTCTTGATACATCTCCAAGTCCAAAGGCATGACTGATTGCTACTCTCCCTTCCAAGCCTGCTTGCTTCGTTAAATAGGCAAGACGTTTCATTGTGAAAGTACCTAAGTGACCAGGATCATGTAAATGCAAATCAATATCGGCATTACCTTCAACTGCTAAATCCATTAACTGTACCAATGATGCTTCAATATTATTGTCGACCGTTGCTGGATCGACAGCTCCGACAATCCCTGCCCCATTTCTCAAAGCTTCCCTTACAAGCTGTACTGTTCCTGGACGGAGCAAGCCATGCTGGGCAAACGCAACAATTTCAGAGCTTATTTTATTGGAATAAGATTCTAGAGCGTGCTGAACTCCTTCTAAATTTTGCAATTTCACCTCAGGATATATATCAACATGCGTTCTGACATGAGTGGATCCGTATGATAGTAATACTTCAAGCAAGGCTTCAGCACGTTTTTGTGTGCTAGATGAAATAGAAGCTAGAATATTCTTTTCAATATCACAGCGTTCAATTACGCCTGAAGCCGGGATACAAGCCCGCCAATTATCACCCATATAGGTTTTATCAAGGTGAACATGCTTTTCGATGAAAGAAGGAAGCAAAAGCATTCCTTTTGCATCTATTAGAGGTAACACAACTTCAAATGGCTCAGAAGGTTTTATTATTTTTGAAATTTTCCCATCCTCTATTAACAGATTACACATCTCAGTCATAGTTCCTACAACTCTTCCATTTTCTTCATTGTACCCTGTTTCAATACGCGCATGCTTTAACCAATACTTGCTATTCATTTCTATTCATCCTTTCATTGTTAATCACCACGATAAAAGAGGTTACCCAAAATGGATATCCCTCTTTTAAGCTGTGTCTTATTTAATTGACACATCATTTATTTCTAAATAGCCTGATGGACTAATAGAAAAACCTTTTACATCTTTTCCAACAGCCGCTAAATTTTCAATAACTCGAACAGGGATATAAACTGCCTCTTTCATTTCTATTTCTTGTGACTGTGCATATAATTCTTTTCGTTTTTCTTGGTCTTTTTCACTGCGTGCAGCTTCTATTAAACTATCGACTTCTTTATTACTGTAAAAGAAGGTATTTCCCGCTCCTCCCTGTGAGCTTGTATGGAAAAGGTTATACTGATTATAATCAGCATCACCGGTAGCATTTCTCCAGCTAAGGATAAACATCTCAGAGTCACCCTTGTTTACTTGGTCAACAAACGTACCGTACTCCAACACCTGTATTTTAATTTTGACACCGATCCCTTTTAACTGTGATTGCAGTACTTCTGCCATGTTCACTCTTTCTTTGCTATCCATCGTTTTAAGTGTAACTTCAAAACCATTTGGATAACCTGCTTCAGCTAGTAATCTCTTTGCTTCATTTAAGTTATATTTATACGATTCCATATCAGGATGGTAACCGAAAACCTTTGAGCCTAATAAGGAATTTGCCTTTTTTCCCACATTATTATAGACACCTTTAATAATGGAATCCATTTCAACCGCATGGGCGATGGCCTTTCGAACCCTTTCATCATTAAATGGCTTCTTTTGAACATTAAAGCCGATATACTCTGTTCCATATCCTTCACTATGGTAAACATCGATTGCTTGTGAAGCCTTTACTGTATCCATCATTGGTACAGAAAGGGGTTCAGCTATTTGAGCTTCACCTGTTTCTAGCATGGAGATTCTGGTTGTTTCCTCAGGTACAACCTTAAAGACGACTTTATCGACCTTCGCCTTATCTCCCCAATAACTATTGTTTTTTGTTAATACAATTTCTTGCCCAGGTGTCCATGATTTGAAAACAAATGGACCTGTCCCATTTGGTTCTTTAATAATGCTTTTCCCGTATTTCTCGATAGTTTTTGGACTAATAATCCCGCCTTCATGACTAGCCAAAATAGAGAGTAATGGAGCAAACGGCTCAGTTAAAATAAACTGAACGGTGTAGTCATCTATTATCTTTACTTCTTTTACCATTTTAAAAACAACAGCTCTGGGTGATGCCACCTTTGGATCTAACAGTCGATCAAATGTAGCTTTTACAGCATTGGCATTAAAAGCTGATCCATCGTGAAATTTAACACCTTCCCGTAATTTAAACTCCCATGTCGTATCATCTAGTTGCTCCCACTTTTCCGCCAGCAATGGTTGGATTTCAGCATTATTATCACGACCAACTAAACCCTCATAGATTTTGCGATGGGTCACACTTGCTGCATTGATTGTTGACATAAAATGCTGATCTAAGTTTTCAGCGTCCGACAATCGGGCAATCACTAATGTACCCCCGTCCTTAGATTCTGTGTTTTTACCATTGCTTTTTGTGCTGACATCTTTACTCGTCGAGCAGCCTGTAATGACAAACACGATCAACATTATCAGAAAAAATCTTCCTAACCCCCACTTTTTCACCATGGAATCCACCCCCTGAATATTTTTATAATCTTTACTTCCGTTTATCCAATTATAAAAAATATTCAGATAATTTTATTTCAAAAATTTCTACTTTATTTTTCAATATCTTTACTACTTTTGATAATTTCAGATAGAATCCACTATTTTGAAAGACGGAGGAAATAATTCTCTTTCTGTCAATTGCTGATAATCTCTTTCTAAATATCCTTTTCTCATTTTGTTAAAATATTGTTGTCCCTTGGTTTTCATTTCTTCTAAATCAAAATTAGGTATTTTTTGGTCCTTCATTACAATCCTTCCGTTGATAATGGATAGTTTCACGTCTCTTCCTGTTCCGCTCACAATCATAGTTCGGATGGGATCGTCGAGAACTCCTAGATGATATCCATTTAAGTCAATTGCAATAATATCTGCTTTCGCCCCAACAGCTAAACGGCCAAGGTCATTTCTCCCCAGGAATGTAGCTGCCCCAAGTGTGGCCGCCCGGAAGAAATCGGCGTATGTTGAACCCTCTACATCCTTTTCAATGAATCGGGAAAACATGCTGCCTGTTCGAATGTTTTGAAACATATCTTGAGGAAAGGTATCTGTTCCTAGCGCTAAATTAATACCCGCCCGTTTATATTTAGCAAATGATTCTAATGCCGAAGCATGCCTGCCAATGATTAAAGGACAATGAATGACCGTTGTATTTGTTTCTTTCAGAAGTGCTATATCATCACCATCACCAGATTGTGCTTCACTATATCCAGCAATAAAGTGAGCATGCGGAATTCCTGTTTTTGACCCTAAAAAACCAAGGTCATATAAATAGCGAATAGGAGTTACTCCGTGCTTTTCAACGATGGTATGATATTCATAGGTTCCTTGTGCTGCATGAAGTTTAATAGGCACTCCTAATTTATCACTATAGTATTTTGTTTGTGTCAAACTTTCTGACGTTTGACACTCAATTCGTTCGGGTGCCAGCATCCCCTTAACTAATCCATCATAAGCTCCGTCAAATTCTTCTACAAACCTTACAGCATCTTTTAATCCTGCTTTTCCTGCTTCTTCATCCCAGTACAGTTGGATAGTACCATCAGGTTTTACGACCCTGATTCCAGATTGGTAGCTTGGCCCAAGATAGATTCTTAATCCCAAACTTCCAGCATGGTTTGCTGCAGCAGCAAGCTCCTCATACGTTTCTGCCCATTCTTTATAAAGTACCGATGTAATTGGCATCGCAGTAGTAACCCCATGGAGAATCAGTTGTGAATAGGCATAAAGGGATTTAAAATTTTCTTCTTTAGCTGTCATGACTTCATGGTGTCCGTTTTTTATATATTGTTCAGACCAAAGCAGGTTATTCTGTCTGTTTGTCCTTGCCTCTAAATGTAAAATATCGTGGTCAATATCACCTAATGCATTTAAATCGATAAACCCCGGACTAATGACGGCGTTCCCCATATCGATTACCTTGTTCACTGCGCCAAGATAATTTTTACCGACAAAGATTATCTTATCATTTTCAAAAACGACTTCCGCGTTTTCAATTAAGACGTGGTCTTCTCCATCGTAACCAATAACGTACCTTCCCTTTAATTTGGTTTTCAATTCTATTAACTCCTTTCATTAGGCAGAAGTAAGCTTGTTTAGACTTCCATAAGTATTATTATAAAAAAAATTACTATTTTATATATTCGAAATTATTACCCCTTTTTATAATATTTCTACTTCTTAGTGCTCAAATAAAATTAGTAAAAAAAATTCGTCCAACTTATACGTGGACGAAATTTTTTTAGGTATCGTGTAAACTTTAGCTATTTCTAATCAATAAAATTAGGCTGATTCTTCAACCGTTGTCGTATTATTGTCATCTTTTGCTTTAGCCATATAATCCATCATATATTATATGATAAATACTCCTCCTACCATGAGATAAGAATAGAAGAATGGCATTAATGCAGGCTAAGCAAATCCGACTGCACCTGAATGGATAATACCCGATTACTAAAAAAGTAACCGTAAATATAGAAGGAGCACTAGGGCCAGACGGTAAAGCTGTTATGTCAGTTCTACCTGTCTTTTTAGCTAAAAAATATCCAAAGACAAAGTAACAGCAGCTTGCCAAGAAGATTCCAAGACCAAAACCTGGGACAATTCTTCCATATACAATTTCTTCAGGAAAACCAACTACAAAAAGTAATAATGATATCATTGTTAATAGATTTGTTAAATTGTTAGCAAGTAAACCAAAGTATGCAGCCCAGTCACCCTTTTGCCATAACTTTAACTTTAGTTCCATTTAGTTACACCTCTAATTTATTTTACCTTCCTTAGGGGATTATTTAATAATGCCTCTATGATTATCCCTCACAATATGAGTTCCTGCCTGTTCATTAATCGCTTCTTTTAAGCTCTCAGGGTTGGTAATTATAACCCTTGATCCATTTTTTTCTAAAAAGCTTAAACTTGCCTCAATTTTAGGAAGCATACTTCCCAGAGCAAAATGGTTTTCAAGGATATATTGTTTCGTTTCTTCGATTGTAATTTTTTCAAGCGCCTTTTGATTTGGTCTGCCAAAATTGATACAAACTCTAGAAACTCCTGTTGTAATAATTAAGGTTTCTGCTTTAACTTGTTCTGCTAGTAGACTCGTAGCAAAATCCTTATCAATGACAGCATCGATACCCTCATAGGTGTTATTTCCCTTTTTAATTACTGGAATGCCCCCACCGCCGACAGCGATTACAACAAAACCTGCATTAATCAATGTTTTAATAGCCTCTTTTTCAACAATATCTATTGGTTTAGGTGAAGGGACTACTCTTCGATAGCCACGGCCAGAATCTTCGATAAAAGTCCAATCTGGATGTTCTTTTTTCATCTCTTCAGCTTGTTCTAGCGTGAAAAAGGATCCTACTGGCTTCGTTGGATTTTTGAAATTAGGATCATCGATACTTACTTCTACTTGTGTAATAACAGTAGCAACCTTCTTGTTGAGCCCTCTATTTGAAAATTCATTTGTTAAGGCCTGCTGAATTTGGTAGCCTATCCCCCCTTGAGTGTCTGCTCCACAATTGACAAGTGGAACTATTGGCATTCCAACTTCTTCATTCGCAATTTCCGATCTCCGTAGACCAAAACCTACTTGAGGGCCATTACCATGGGTGACAACAACGTTGAAACCTTCTTCCACCATATCGGCGATATTAATTGCCGTTTCACATACTGCTTCATATTGGTCTTGAACCGTGTCACGGCCCTTTTCTCGAACTAATGAGTTTCCTCCAATTGCTACAATCACTAAATTTTCCATCAGTTTTACCCCTAGTTTTGTTTATTTTCTTGCTTGCTAAGTAACTCAAGAGATTGTTTCTTATGCAATTGATATAATGGGTTCGTCAGATCATTCGCAATCGCATTCTCAATTGCTTCAATTGCTTCACTATGTTTACCAAGAGATCTTAGGCTATTTGCCTTATGAAAGGAAAAGTCATAGCGATTTGGCTTCAGAGCAAGCAGTTTATCCATTTCGATAACGGCTTCTTCGTGTCTGCCTAGTTCTCTTAAGTAATTTGATTTATGATAACGATAAAAAGTACCGTTCGGGTTTAATGAACAGGCTTTATCATATTTAGATAGCGCTTCATCTGATTTCCTCATTAATCTTAGACAATTAGCTGTATAAAAGTAGAAGTCTAAATCTCTTGGGTTTTGAGTTAATGCTTTGTTGTACTCCTGAAGCGCTTCATCGTATTTTTTTAATTCTTGCAAGAAATACCCTTTGTAATAAATTAAGTCTAAGTTTTCATTATCATATCCAAGGCCTTTCTCAATTTCTGAGATTGCCTCTTCGTACTTATTAGCTCTTGCTAGCATTTTTGCCTTTTGAACCCATTCATTTGTTTCTACATAATCTTTGTTCAAAATGCTCACAACTTTTTGTTGTTTCAATTCTTTTGCATGCTGAAGAGACGACTTCCCGTCTCTGTCTGGAAGATTCATATCTGCGCCTGCTTCAACAAGTTCATGAATAATATCAGAATATAAGCGACCGCCATTTCCTAGAATCACTGACTCTAGGAGTGCGGACCAGCCTAAATTGTTCACATGGTTTACTGGTACTCCGGCATCTAAACAGACTTGTACAGTCTTCAGGTAGCCTTTCTCACTAGAAGGTAACAATGCCGTACCACCAAATCGGTTAACACTTTTTAAATCTGCTCCAAACTGGAGCATTAAACTTAATATTTCATGAAATCCATTTGCTCCTGAACAGATAAATGGTGTTAGTTGGGTAATATCTCTTGTATTTACATCGCTGCCTGCTTCTAATAACAGTTTAACTACCGAAATTTGATTTCTTTGTGTAGCTGCCATTAAGGCGGTTCGACCGTCAGCATCTTTAAAATCAATGCTAGCTCCCTTATTTAAAAGCTGATTTACAGCCGCTAAATCTCCCTGTTCACTTACATGAATAAGTTCTGCGTTCAAAGAATTCATTTCCAATTTGATTCTCTCCTTTAGCTATATTTCCAACAAGAAGTAGATAAATGCTAATAATAGTTCTGGTCCTAAACTTGTTAGGAGCGGAACCTCTTAGTTAATGTTTTCACTTAAAGCAAGTAATGCCTTTTCAAAAGTTTCAACTGGTGGATGGGTAATTCCCGCACCAATCATTCCAATTCCAGCTTCCTTATGGGCTATTGCCGTATTGATGATTGGCATAATTCCCGTTTGAACTACCTTCCGAACATCAATTCCAGATGGTATACCCATGAAATTAAGCATCGGAATCGTTACATTTGGATTTTCTATAGTGGTAATTTCCTTCATTTTTGTTGAGTAGCCGATCGCGTCTTCAATGGTCCCACCTACAAGGGCGACAATTGCTGGAGCCGTTGCCATTGCAAATCCACCAATGCCGTACGTTTCAGTAATTGCACTATCCCCTATATCTAGCCCTGAGTCTTCAGGCTTGTATCCTGCAAACATTGGTCCGATTACTTTTTGTGCAGGGCCCGTAAACCATGTATTTCCCGCAATTCCACTTACACGGATCCCGAATTCAGTACCATTACGTGCCATGGTGGTTACGATAGTACTGTTTTCGATGCCATGTGCTGCATCAAGAGCACATTTTGCAAGTGCCATCCAAGTTGGGCCCGAGAAATAATCACTGCTTGCAACAAACTCAAATACCTCACGTTTTTGTTCAATCGTGAAATCTGTTTGGATAATATAAGGTGTCAATGCTTGAATCAGTAATGTGGTACCCGCAACATTACGGTTATGACACTCATCACCCATATGAAGTGCTTGTGCAAGCATTAGACGCAAGTCAATTCCGTTCGGATTTAATTTCATCGCTGCACTCAGGATGGGACCAAATACATCACGCATCCAATTTAAACGATCAATAACACTTTGATCATTTGCGCCCATTCGGAGGATTTTCGATAGTTGCTCACTTAAGTTTGTATAAGCAATGTTTCCATAGGTCTTATTCTCAACAATATGCATAAACATTGAAGCAGACGTAACACCCGCCATGGAGCCAACACAGTTGTTCTCATGACATGGAGAGAATGTAATTTCACCGGATGCTGCAAGCTTTGAGGCTTCCTCTATATCTTTTGCCAAACCTTCAAAGACAATAGCTCCTGTGACCGCACCCCTCATCGGACCGTTCATCTTATCCCATGTAATAGGAGGGCCTGCATGCAAAATCGTCGTTTTCGTCATTCCTGGAACACAATCAATTGCTTTTTCAAAACCAACTAATACCGGTTGTGAGTTAATAATTCTCTCAACCGCTAACTTATTTGCAGCTTCAATTTTTTCAATAATTACAGGATCTTCAAGCTTATCAAGTGCAGCAATGAGATCAGGATTGCCTCTACCTGGTGGCATCCACTCTAGATGAATCACTTCTGCATTTTGAGTTAATAAATCATTTTTAAAGGATTCAATTCCGACGTTAATAACATTAAGTTTTTGATTAAAAAGTTCATTAATTTTACTCATGGGTTATTCTCCCTTCACAACAAATTCTCTTGCCAATAGTCCTGCATTCTGACTACTGCTAGCATGCGTCACACCTGCAGCGAGTAGTTTATCGATTTGTTCTTCCAGGTTTTGCAGATCTAACTCTGTCCCTAGAACATATCCGATAATTTCCAGATGTCTTCCTTCATCTTCTGCTGCTTGTTTTGCTTCTATAATTGCAGGAAGCATTGCTCCAACAGGATCCTCGTGTGCGCCATATCCCAAAACAAAGTCCATGACAATAACACCAACAGATGGATCCTTCGCTTCTTGGATAAACCTCGATATTCTTGTGGAAGGATCAATCATTGGATGTGGCTTGCCTTGTGTGAATTCATCATCACCAAAATCAATAAATGTATGTGCCTGACTTTTATTTCTATCTTTTAAGCGGTATTCTGGATCTCTTTGGATATTACTATAGACATTATCGAACTTTTCCATGGCTGCATGCATTGCTTCATCACAAAGAGTCCCGCCACTAAATAGTCCCCGGATATATTTTTGATCTGGTGTTAACTTCGTGCGTACCTCTTCAATAAGTGGAATATTTAAAGCACGTTTATTAAGTTTGCTTTCATCAACACCTGCCAATAGAACTGCTTTAAGAGCAGCTTCCTTTGACATCTTCGCAAATTGACCGCCTGCTTGAATTACTTTCTCTTCATTTCCACCAACAAACCAAACAACAACAGGTTTTTTACATCTTTTAATTTGATCTAACACTTTCTCTTCAACACTTGGTGCAGGTGGCTTAGAAATAAGGACTATCACTTTAGTTGCCTCATCATCTTCCAGAGCCTTGATTCCATCAAGCATCATGATTCCTCCTATTTCCTCTTTTAAATCTCTGCCGCCTGTTCCAATCATCTGTGAAATTCCGCCGCCGAATTCATGAATGCGGACACTTACTTCTTGGCTTCCGGTTCCCGAAGCACCAACAATCCCAATACTGCCTTTTCTTACAGCGTTGGCAAAACACAAAGCCACATTACCAATAATTGCTGTTCCACAATCTGGACCCATCATTAGTAGTCCTTTTTCATGTGCCAACGTTTTTAATTCAATCTCATCTTCAATGCTGACATTATCGCTAAATAGCATCACATGGAGATTATTTTCTAGAGCTTTTTTTGCTTCTCTCGTTGCATATGCTCCGTTCACCGCAATTACTGCTAAATTTGCTTCAGGGATGCTTTGGGCTGCTGAAGCAATTGTTGAATATTTGAGTTCGCTTTTACCTTTGGATGTATCTTTTTTTGTAAATAATTCATCAATCATTACGAAAGCGTTTTCGCAAAGCGCCTCTGTCGCTGCATTTACAACAATAATTAAATCGTTTGATTTTGCCTCTTCCACTTCTGAAGTCATCAATCCAACATTTCTCATTACTTCTTTATTCATTTCAGTTCCCATTGCGATAATAGCCTGTTCTACACCTTCAATTTGGTTTGCTTTTGTTGAAAGTGACATTAATGAAACAGAATCGAAATATGTGTTCGGCTTTACAATAGCTTCTACAGTCATAATTGACCTCCTACTCTAAGATTGGCTTCCAACCCACAGATGAGCCCTGTGGCTATATCTGTTCCTGATGAAGAACCGATGTTTAGTACTTTATTTAAAGGGAGATATAATTCATCTTCTTTTCCATTAAGTATGGAATGGACTAAATGAATGATTGACTCTCTCACTTTACCAATAGATGCTTTTTTCAATGTCATATAGCTTATTTCATTCGTTAAACTGTTTGCTCTCATCACCACTTCATCTCTAAACGATTGTTGCAGGTAGAAAGGACTTTTCCTCAAATTCATGATCGTAAATAAACCAACTAAAAAGTCATCTCCCGATGGTGTCAATCCGGGACCAAGACCTACTAACGAAACAGCATGACACACTGCATTCGCCAATCGATTGTTTGACAATTCGTTTATTAATAAATTAGTTCGTTCTTCGAGCAACCTAGACATTTCTGTTTCATAGGGACTTTGGGCAAATAATTTCTTTTTCATTCCTCCGGCTTTACCGTGGAAATCAATGTATTCCTTCATCATTATCAAATTGCGATTCACTTTTTGTAAATCAGATGGGTATTCAGGTAAAATACTTTCCCATCTTTCAATTTCCCCAATTGATATGGCGAGTTTATTTGAAATGAACAGCGTATTATTTTTCACAAACACTTGATCATTAACGTGGATATTCAGTCCTTCAAAGCTGGCCAGATTAATGACAAGTGTGTTAGGCCCATTATCAATTTGGGTGCTTGCAATCGTATATAATTCACCATTTTCAAAACAATGAATATTAATTGTCTTTCTAAATGTGCTATGAACAAAACCGGTTAAACTCGAAATATTCATTCTCTCAATAAACCCAAGATCACCAGACAGTGCATTCCCCAACTGTGACACCTCATTGAACTGGTACGTCTGTTCATGCAGCCCCTCTCAAGTTGAATATTTGTAAGTAAAAGTTAACTTTTTTATCATCATGTAGATTGAACCCTGCTAAAACTTTGAATATAGTTGACAAGTTCTGATCCTTACATGATTATTTTAGATAGATTGCATAAAAACATCATCGTTTAAGCAAACCAAAAAAAATGATATCATTTGTGCATGTTATACAATTAATTGTGATAAATTTTCAACAAAGGAGTGGTAAATTTGTTGACTGTTAAGGATTTATTTGAGATACAAGCTATTGATGGCTTGAAAATTGTTGCTGGAGAACATGGAATTAATAATGAAATCTCAATTGTAAACATAATTGAAAATCCTGAGGCATTTGACTGGCTTTCACCGAATGAACTTCTATTATCAACAGGTTATATATTTAAAGATAATGAGGATTTGCAAATTAAAATCATTAATGAGCTTTCTGCCATAAATTGTGCAGGACTAGTTATCAAAATGAAACGATACTTTGAAAAACTACCGCAAAGAATGATTGATCATGCAAATAAGATGGGGTTTCCACTACTTGAGTTACCTTTTGAATATACCTTATCAAGGGTCATTTCTATTATTAATGAGAAAGCATCTGGTCGTTATGATTTATTAAATAGAAAAACCTTAGATATGCATAATTTATTTTTCCGAATTACACTTGAAGGTGGAGGGATAGAAAGGATTTCATCCATGTTATCAGGTTCTATTAATAATCCGATTATTTTTGTAGACGAGGATTGGAAGTTGCTTCACTATTCGGAACACCAGAACAATAAAGTCCCACTTTCATACTGCTTTAATCTAGTTAAAAATCGACCTATTTTCAATAAAGATTTTATTAATTCTGTTCCGAAAGATGTAAGCGAAATGAAAAAGAGCATTCAACGAATATATTACTTAGAAGGAATGGAAATAAAATGCCGTATCCTTCCTGTCGCAGTGGCAAGTAATATTTATGGATATATTGTTGTATGGCAGACTGTCCAGGATTTAACGGAGTTTGACTTTATTATTTTAGAACAAGCGTCAACTAACATGGCACTGGAACGGATAAAAGCAAAGGACATCGAGGAGGTAAAATTAAAAATTAAGCAAGACTTCTTTGATGATTTGCTGACTGGAAAAATAACATCCGTCGAAACAATCCACACCTTTAGTGAAATGCATGGATTAAATCCAAGTTATATTTACTACTGTATAGTCATTAATTTAGAATCAGAGGAACATGACAGTTATGATGATATGGTAGCTAGGAAGGTTCAGTTAGAGAACAAATCCAGAAAATGCGTGGACTTAGTCTATAGTCTTTCGAATTATTCAAATGCTGTGGTTACTTGCTTTCATAGAAACAATCGTATAATTATTATGATTGGTCAAAGTGACAATAAGCCTCCTCTATCGGTAAATGAGGTAAAACAATACGGGAATAAAATTTATAATGCATTAGAAAAGGACATTAATAACACTACCTTTTTAATTGGAATTGGCCGGCAGTACGAAACCATTCATTCCCTTCACAAAAGCTTTTCTGAAGCAAATGAATCTATTCGACTCATGCAGAAATTTAATACCAGCGGGGGAGTATCTCATTACGAAGATCATTCTATCTATCACTTCTTGGACAGTAATATTAAAGACATAGAATTAGAAGACTTTTTCATGAAAAGCCTTGGGAAAATCTATGAACATGACCATTTACATGGGACGAGTTATATCATTACGTTAGAGAACTATTTTCTAAAAAACCTAAATATTAGCGAAACAGCAAAAGCGATGTTTTTACACAGAAATACGCTTATTTATCGAATCGAGAAAATCAAGGAAATCTTAAATACCGATTTAAAAAACTCGGAGGAATTGCTGCAAATACAATTAGCTTTAAAGATATTTAGACTCTTAAATAAAAAACTTCCAATCAATTCTTAAATCAGATTGGGTCCCGTTCTCTATGAAACCACGGGACCCGTCTATTTTATGGGGAAAGAAATCCATAAGACCTTATTCCGATAAATGATATTGAAGGAATTCAATCACTTGTTTAAATGCACCTTGGATAACAGGATTATCAAAATCCTTATCAAACACATGCTCTCCATTTGGAATTGTGATTAACCTGGTTTCAACCTTTTCTTTTATAAGTGCACCTCTCATAAATACTGATTGTTCATAGGGAACATCCTCATCCTTTGTCCCGTGTAACAGTAAGGTTGGTGGATAATCCCTAGTGATATTTTTCTTTGGGCAAAACTTTAAGAGTGCATCCTTCTGTATTTTTGGATTTATCCCCGTAATCTCTTGGATCCATACCCCTTGCTGTCTAGCATAAACATAATAGAGAAACCGCTGCTCAATCGATGCCTCTGTAATCACTTGGTCGGAGATAAGCCTTCTAGCAAGTTCTTTAGGGACATTATCCTTTTGTAAATAGAAACTGCTTGGATTTGTTGCCCATTTACCAATGATATCTCCATATCCATAAAAAGAGACAATTGCACGTGGCTTATGAGTAAATGAACCCGTACAAAGCGCCAAAAAACCACCTGCAGAACTACCTACAACAGCTATTCTTTTTGGATCAATGGAAAATTCCTGTGGCCCTTCTGATTTTAACCACTGGAGTGCATCTTGAACATCTTCTAGAATATCTGGCAATTTTGTCTCAGGTGCTAGCCTATAGTCATAGAAAACAATGCAAACCCATTATCATTATAGAGTTTTATCATCTCTTCACTTATTTCTTCTCTTGTTCCCCAAACAAGCCCACCACCATGAATATAAATTATAACCGGTGCATTATCATTGCTATTCCCATAAAAATCAGCCTTTATGGAAAAACAATCATTATTCTTATAAATAACTGTTTTCTTCATTTGTAAACTACACGTCCTTCATTAAAGTAAATTCAAATTGTTCATTTGTAGATAAAGTTATTGTTTTCTAGTCTAACAAAACCAAATGGAGCCATTAACTTAAATCGGGATATTCCCTACTCTAATTTACGACATATTTTGCACATATTGAATTGTACAACATGCCTAATTAACACCCTATATTTTTGGTATTGGTAAACAATTAAGTTATTAGAGTTTCCTACAAAGTAAGAATGTGGAAGTAATAAAGGTAAACTATCCGAAAGTTTTTTGACAGCTTGTGGGGATTTATTTAAATCCCCTATGATTCCCTATTTCCCTATTATCTCAAATAGGGGAATAGTTCCTATTCAATCTATACAAATCACTCTCGATGTTAACCTTATAAATTTGTAAAAACACTTGAAATTTTCCAACTATTTGTTTACCCTTTTGGAGAGAAAGGGGGAATCTGATATGATTAGAAAGCTTACAGACCAAGATCATGAGCAGGTTCTCGCTTTTTTAAGTGAGGAACCGTCTATTAATCTATTTATCATAGGGGATATTGAAGCCTTTGGATACACTTCTGAGTCTCAAGAAATTTGGGCCGAGTTTGATGAACAGAGCACGATTAAGGCTGTTCTCCTAAGGTTTCATCAATCCTTTATCCCTTATGCAAAGGGAGAATTCGATACAAGCGGTTTTGTATCGATTATGAAAAACTACAGCCAGCCCATTCTCCTATCCGGCAAATCCGATATCGTAGCGAAATTCGAAGCTTTCGATGATCTTCAGCTTGGTAAGAAGCAAGTTACTTACTTTGCTGAATGCAGGACGGATGAATGCCTGTCTCCCGATGAGGTTGTATATAAAAAGGCTAGTCTTGAGGATGTAGATCAAATTTTACAACTCCGCCAAACCATTGAGGAATTTCATGTTCGAAGTGACGCCCGGGACGTATTAGTACAGTCATTGGAAGCCAATACATCAAGAACCTATTTTACAGAGGAAAATGGTGTACTCACTTCTTGCGTTTCAACCGCAGCGGAAAATTCAATCTCGGCAATGATTGTTGGGGTTTGCACCAGGAAGGAATATCGACGTAATGGTCTCGCCACTTCCATCATGCAAAATCTATTTCAGGATGTCCTAGACGAAGGGAAAACTCTTTGTCTATTTTACGATAACCCTGAAGCTGGACGAATTTATAAGCGACTTGGCTTTAAAGAAATAGGAATGTGGACCATGCATCGCTGATTTTTCCATTTCAAATATTTCGAAGTATGTAGATAGTGCCTGACACCAATACAAACACAATTGGCTTAATTATTACTTATTAAAGTATTATTGTTATAGCCTCAAGAACAACAAGTAAATTATTATTAACATAACAATGTTTTATTTTCACAAACCTTGAGGTGGCAAAATGACGAGTGAAAGAGAACCATTTTATATAACTCAATCAAAGAAAATGTGTAAAGAAAGCGGCATGGATCCAAATGAAATAGCTAGTCCAAAAAGGTTTATGACAAACCAAGAACTAGATGTGAAAAGAAAAGCTTACAGCGAGATATTGTCAGTTGTCAGTTATTTCTCAAATAAGCTTTTGGATGCATTAAAAGGAACGCCTATATTGATTAGTGTCTCTGACTCTAAAGGGTACTTATTAGATATGGTTGGGGACGAAACCATCAAATCTACAGTTGAAGAATTTGGCATAAAATTAGGCAGTCTTTTTACCCAGGAAGATACAGGGACAAATGTAATTAGCTTAACCTTACAGCAACGACACCCTGTCCAATTGATAGGTAAAGACCATTATCATACCTTCCTTTCTGAAATCGCTTGTTACGGTGCACCGTTTCATTATACAGATGAAGATAGTTTACTAGGTAGTGTTTCGATCATGATGCCAGTCAATTTTTGCAATCCCTTATTTTTAACGATGTTATCTCAGGTGGTGGATTCTATTGAAAGAGAACTACTGCTTAGAAAACAAAATAGGACACTTAATATTTTAAATCAAATCATGTTAAGCAGAGCCAACAATGGAATCATCATCACAGATGAAAAAGGCATTATAGTTGAGTTTAATGATTTTGCTCAGCAAATTTTCAACGAAAGTAGAAGTTATGTTATTGGGAAGTCCATCTATCATTCTATTTTGACTGGAGATTATTTTAAACGAGTACTAGTGTATCAAGAAAAACAGGAAAATGTGGAACTGAAATTTAAAAATAAAAACGGTGACTTAGTGGTATGTCTATTTGATGCACAGCCAATCTATGAAGGTGAAAAAATGATTGGCACATTTGGCCAATACAGGGATATAACCGAAAGGTATTTATTAGACGAAAAAATAAAAGAGTCCGAAAAACAAGCCCTTGCTGGTCAAATTGCAGCTGGAATCGCCCATGAAATTAGAAATCCCTTAACCACAGTCAGGGGATATTTACAAATTCTCGGCAGTGACGTAGATGATAATATAGCCCACATCTTTTCTGGTTTATTAATACCAGAAATTGATCGTGCAAATAAAATTATTTCTGATTTTTTAAGGATCACTAAGCCTTCAGATAAAGAGTTAGAAGTTATCCAAATTCACAAGTTTTTAATTGATTACCTGTGGGAATTCCTAAAAAGTGAATCATTACTTTACAATGCCGATTTAAATGTAGAGATTCTTCCGGCCACTAAATATCTGTCAATCCTTTGTAATCGCGGGGAGTTATTACAGGTCTTTATTAATTTATTCCAAAATTCGCTCCAAGCTAAAGGGAATTCCCCTTTAAAAATTAACATTTCCACTAGATTAGTTAACTCTCATGTTCAATTTATTTTTAGTGATAATGGAAAAGGAATCGACGCTACTACCCTAGCTCATATTTTTGAGCCGTTCTTTTCCACCAAAGATACGGGGACTGGTTTAGGGTTATCGGTATCTCGAAAGATTGTGGAAAATCATAGAGGGACGATGCATGCCAGCAGTAATGAAAATGGCACAGAATTTTTTATAGAACTTCCTGTTTACAACTAAGAAAATAAATGCGGCCCCTTAAAATAGGGGACCGCATTTATTTTTGATATATAAAAGGGAGAACTAATCAGGTTATACAATAGTTTTACAAAAATGTAAAAATCTTAATAATCACCTTGGTTTTTTTACAATACAGAATCTTTACATTTTATTAACAGAATCTTAAGAAGAAAGGTTTCCTTTATTTAATACAATAAAGGGGAGTTTATAATTTGGAGGGAGTAGAAAATGATAGCCCGAGAAAGCAATTGGGGTTAGAAGGGAGAAATTATGCCCTAACACAAAGCTGGGATAAAATCTTTTCCAATTTACTTTGGCATTATCGAGCCGTTATCGATGAACCAAAGATACAAAAATAGGCCTGATTGGTTGTACGATTTTTTCCCAATATATTAATAAAGTAAAGGAGTGATAGAGTGGATACTTTTTCGCATATTGTCATAGGGTTTGGCATTGGTGCTCTTGCTCAAATCGATCCTGCCGTATCATCTAATCCGACCCTATCACAGGCTGTCATGATAGGGGTGGTAATAGGTTCAAATGCTCCTGATTTTGATATCATTTATAGATTAAAAGGAAAAGGTAGCTATTTCAGAAATCACAGAGGCCTGTCACATTCCCTGCCAGCTTTTCCTTTATGGGGATTACTGGTTTCAGGCTTACTTTACCCATTCTTCCCCGCTTCAGGATTTCTTCATCTCTTTTTATGGACGTTCTTGGCAGTGATTCTTCATGTCATTTTTGATTTATTCAATGTCCACGGAACACAAATCCTGTTGCCTTTTTCCCAAAAATGGATTGCCTTTGACGCTATCCCATTATTGGATCCTTACATTTTAACACTCCATTTTATAGGTTTTGGTTTACTCTTTTTCTACCAGGAAAGGATTACCTTTTTAATCATTTATGTATTCATATTTTTATACCTGGCTGTTCGAACTCTGTCAGCATTATTAACCAAAAGGCACCTCCAGCAACATTTTATAAAAGCTGACCGTATAAAACTAATCCCGCGTATCACCCTATTTAAATGGGATATTATTATTGAGACGAGAGAGGATTTTTTATTTGGAGTTTATTCAGATAATAGGCTCGACATAGAACATACTCTTCCCAAAAAAATTGACTTTCCGGTATTGGTTTCTGATAGTACAAATGACGAGTCCGTTTCAGACTTTCTTGCTGGTACATCGTTCGCTTATCCTTTTGTTGCTGTTAGAAAAAACGGCTACTTTGTTTATTGGAAGGACCTTCGTTTTCGTACCAAAAAATTCTTCCCTTCCCTTGCCATCATGTATATTTCCTCTGACTTCAAAAGGAAGAATAGTTATATAGGCAAGATAAGCTCTTTAAAACAATACAAAAAAGTGTTACGAAGCTTAATGAATTCCTCTTCATCAATCAAATAAAAGTTTATAAAAAATGACCCCGGTTCAAATACCGTGGTCATCTTTTATTAAGCTGAATAAGTTAGATAAGCAGACCGGATACAATCCGAGAAATATTAATGATTATGTGATACTAAAGTTAGCGTTTCTACTTTATAAGACGATTTGAGCAACCAATACTACAAATAGTACCTGAACGGTTCGGAGGTCAACGAAACAAGAACGTTGCATAAAATAAGGAATCCCTCCGTGATGGGATTCCTAGCTAACTATATTACTTCCTTTTCCTTCCTAATAGCAGGAGCAGCAACTGTGATACCTGTTGTTTCTTCAAAATTAAATAGGCTAGTTGGGATATCGGTAAAACGCTCTAATTCATTGTAAGCAGGAATACCATGATATGACATATCTAAGCCCTCGTCTTCTTCCCGTTCTGTTGCTCGGTAACCAACTGTCTTTGAGCATACCTTTGCAATAAAAGTTCCAGCAATTAGCCCCCAGACAATGACCACTACCGCACCCAATAATTGCACCTTTAATAGAGAGAAATCACCAGTCGTTAAAAATCCTTGGGACCGATCAAGCAATCCAACAGCAATCGTTCCAAAAACCCCGCCGAAACCATGAACAGCCACAGCCCCCACTGGATCATCCACCTTTAAATAATCGACTAACAGAGTAGCATAAATAACGAGCAAACCACTTAACGCTCCAATCAGGATTGCGCTCCATTCAGAAACATAAGCACATCCAGCCGTTATGGCTACCAAACCAGCTAATACACCATTTATCGTCATACTCGGATCGGCTTTGCCGAACTTTCGCATCGTCAAAAAGAGAGCTGCTGACCCGCCGCTTGCTCCAGCTAACATTGTATTAATAGCAATAGGCGCTAGCGCTGAGCTAGAAGCATCTAATGTACTTCCTGCATTAAAAGCAAACCAACCGAACCACAAAATAAAAGCTCCCGCTGATGCTAAAGGAATGTTACTTGGGGCAAAAACATTAACGCTGCCATCCGAATTAAACCTTCCTTTTCTCGGTCCCAATAGCTTTGCCATAGCCAAAGCAGTAAACCCACCAAGTGCATGAATAGCGGCTGAACCAGCAAAATCCTTCATTCCTAACTTCGCTAGCCATCCTTCGCTGTTCCAAATCCAATGTCCAGAAAGAGGATAAATAATCATACAAATGAGCGCAGCAGTGACTACATAGGCTTTAAAATTCATCCGTTCTGCTACTGCACCCGAAATAATTGAGACACATGCCACAGCAAACCCCATTTGAAAAAGAACAAAAGCAACACTTGGCAATTCGATAGAAAGTACAATTTTCTCAGGACTTCCAAACAGGCTGGTCCCTATGAAACCAAAGGCATCTTTTCCAAACATTACCCCAAATCCAATGATCCAAAACGCTAAAGCTCCAATCGTTAAGTCAACAAAAATTTTCATCGTAACATTAACCGCATTTTTCGTTCGGACAAATCCAGCTTCCAGTAAACTAAATCCACCTTCCATAAACAAAACCATGGCTGCAGCAAGGACGACCCACACGGTATTTATATACATTAACTCCATAAGATCACCCCTTATCATCTGCTAAATCATCGATATCATAGTCAAATGTCCCAGTTCGAATGTTATAAGCTTCCAGAATTGGATAAATATATATTTTACCATCTCCATCTTCACCGGTCTGGGCAGAATGAACAATGGTCTGGATCGTCGACTCTATCAAATAGTCCGAAAGGACAATTTCCATTTTTACTTTTGGATGGAGAGTTACTTGATAATTTTTTCCGCGATACACACCTTGCGTATCTTTTTGTTTCCCTCTTCCAACCACCTGAGAAACAGTAAAACCTGTAATTCCTATTTTTTTTAAACCCTTAATCGTCTCTGTGAGCCTCTCCGGTCGAATGATTGCTTCAATCTTTTTCAAAGAAACAGCCCCTCATGTTATATTTCCTAACATCAATATGTTAAAATATATAACAAGTTAGTATTCTTCGTCAATATTAATTTATGGAAATCGGAAAATTCTAAAAAGATTCGGGTTTATAAAAAAGAAGGATGCGGTTACATTACCGGCATCCTTCTTTTTCAATATTAATAAATTTTTTTATTTCATTTCCGCTTCGATTCCGATAATTCTTTTATCTTAACGATCCAATCCTTGAAATTTGCAAACTCACTTGAATCGAAGCCGAAGTTGGACTTTATTAGCTGAACTGTTTCGCTTTCTTGATCATGAAAGACTCCGTCCGAAAAAATAAGTTGAAAAAGTTCTGTTAAGACAATATTTTTAGAGCGTTCATTCTTGAATACTGTAAGGATTTCATCAATACCGAGACCCTCTATTTTATAAGACTCAAGCCCCATTTCCTTCTGGTATCTATTAAGTATGGAATTTTCAAATATAGATATATTTCCATCAATTTTGGCGATCAGAGCAGCAAGTTCAAGAAACGCCTTCCTCTCCTCTGGCTGAAGTTCAGCTAGAAACATTACAACATCTCCTTTTAAGCTTTGTTTATGTATACGAAAAAAAGCGGATTAAGTTTCAATAAATATTGGAGCGAACAAGAATAGCTTAGACCAAAAGCGATTGAAAAACCAGTAAAAACAATAAAGGGAATGATGCTTGATCGCTTCACTCCTCTTTTATCATCTTTTAATTGTTGTTTCTACTTTGAATAATTAAATCGATACTACGTATACTACTTTTTATGTTTAGGAGGTGAATATCATGCCAAATCAACAAAATAGCCAGCAAAAAGGGAAATCGAATCCTAATCAACAAGGTTCGGGATCCGAGTATCACAAAGAGCATGCGAGCAATGTTCCAGATTACGGAGCAAACACGGTCGACCCCAATGCGTTTACTAATACAGCTGAAAACAATGAACAGTAACTATTAATTTTTTAAACGCCCAATTGTGGCGTTTTTCTTTTTTAGCATCCATTAATACTCTATTAGGATTCCAGAATATCCTTAATCTTTTTTAAATCTTTCATGTTTGCTCGCTTCATCATTGGAGTCATAAACGGTGCAAACACTTTTGAGAAACCGCTTGGATTTCCTTTGTTCCTTAAGGTCATTCGTGTTTGATTAACATCTAAAGCTTCCCAAGTATAGGTCGTCTCCATTGGAAAAGGTCCCTGTGCGGTTTTCATAACTAGTTTATTTTCTGGAATAAACTCAGTAATTTCATAGATATAAGCAAGCTCTCTTCCAAGAAATCGTGCTTTAAAGGCCACTTTTGAACCCAATGTTAATGGTTTTTCAGTTTTCCATTCGGCCGATTGAATATTTACATACCATTCTGGGGCGTTGTCAGGATTGGATGCATATTTTGAGACCTGCCCAACTGGGCGTTCGATAATTATTTCTGTAAAAACATCAACCACATGTTTGACCTCCCCTATTTATAAAAATTTAGGACTGTTGTTTTTCTACATAATTTTTAAGCAACGTACGAAGTAAGTATTTCCATCCCTCGGTATGGGCTAGCTAATTCTCCTCTAGTTTACATATAGTTAAATATTACCACAATCATTTTCCCTTTAGTCGTGCCCATTTTAAATAGGTTTCATTACGCAAGATTTTGTTCATCATAATCTTAGAGGATGGAAGTTTGTACTACTTAAGTGGTATAGTTAGATAATACTGTTAATTTCAATTCGGCTTCCCCATTTGGAAAACTTTGCTTTCAAAAATTTAAAACAGCCTACTTTTCAACAATGTAAAGTAGAGAATCGACTAGAGGTGTAACCATGAAACAAGAAGTTGGATTTGTTCAAAGAGAAGTTTTAAAAGAAAAGCCTGATTTTGCTTCACTTGGTTTTGGTAAGTATTTTAGCGATTATATGTTTGTTATGGATTATCAACATGAAACCGGATGGTATGACCCGAGAATTACTCCATACGAGCCATTAACACTCGATCCTTCTGCGATGGTTTTTCACTATGGACAAGCAATCTTTGAGGGGATGAAAGCTTATAAGACAGCAGATGGAACGATCCAGCTCTTCCGCCCTGAAAAAAACATGAGGCGATTGAATGATTCATGCGAAAGACTGTGCATTCCCCAAATTGATGAGGATTTCTTATTAAATGCCATTAAACAATTGATTTTAACTGAAAAGGATTGGATTCCTAATGGAGAAGGGACTTCTCTATACGTTCGTCCGTTTATTTTCTCAACCGAACCTTATCTTGGTGTTCGTCCTGCGAAACAATATAAATTGCTAGTCATTCTCTCTCCATCGGGAGCATATTATGGTGACCAATTAAGTCCTGTGAGGATTTATGTGGAAGAACAGTATGTTCGGGCGGTTATTGGCGGAGTAGGCCATGTGAAGACTGCTGGAAATTATGCGGCTAGCTTGAAGGCACAGGAAAAGGCTGATGAAAATGGTTTTGCTCAAATCCTCTGGCTTGATGCAAAAGAGAAGAAATATGTCGAAGAAGTTGGCAGCATGAATATCTTCTTCAAAATCAATGGTGAAGTGGTAACACCACGATTAAATGGCAGCATTTTACCAGGTGTCACCCGTGATTCGGTTATTGAATTACTAAAATATTGGAATATTCCTGTACGCGAAGAGAAAATTTCAATTGAAGAGGTTTTTGCAGCACATGCGCGCGGCGAGCTTGAAGAAGTTTTTGGTGCAGGAACAGCTGCTGTTATTTCCCCTGTTGGCGAATTAACTTGGAATGACCAAGCGATTACAATAAATGACGGTCAAATCGGCGAACTTTCTCAGCGCCTCTATGATGAAATGACCGGAATCCAACTTGGAAAAAAAGAAGATCCATTTAACTGGACAGTGAAAGTTGCCCAGGTGGAAGTTTAAAAATAAAAACCGGGCACAGCCCGGTTCTTTTTTGTCTACTGAATTTACCCCTTCACGGACATTAGTCGATTCCTCTAGTTACCGCCACACCGTTTTTT
>NZ_JAGGQR010000038.1:0-42789 GCF_018613205.1 Bacillus sp. ISL-46 | reverse complement strand
CGTTTTTTCCACCTTCTCGAGCACCATACCCTTCCTGTCCTTACTACCGAACCAATTTTGGCGGACAGTGCCATTCACTGTTCGCTTATTTTTTTAAAAAAGTGAAATTACCCTCTCTAATGTGTTGAAAAATATCTTTGTTACACAAAATACTTAGGAGAGGAGACATGAAATGGAATTTTTTCTACTTACACTTTTATTGCTCGCTGTTATCGGCTTGTCTAGTTTCATCCATCATTTTATGCCATACATACCAGTGCCGCTGGTTCAAATTGCACTAGGGGTTTTACTTGCGGCACTTCCAATAGGAATTCATATCCCAATGGAGCCGGAATTGTTCTTCGTTTTATTTATCGCTCCCCTGCTTTTTCATGATGGAAAAAATGTTTCACGGCACGCATTATGGAAATTACGAAAACCAATCCTATTGCTAGCTCTTGGGCTTGTGTTTGTTACCGTATTCGCAATTGGATACTTAATCTATTGGCTCATCCCGTCGATACCATTGCCTGCTGCTTTTGCGTTAGCGGCCATCCTTTCTCCTACTGATGTCGTTGCCGTGAGTGCCATTTCAAGCAGGGTAAAGATACCGCAAACAATTATGCATGTCCTTGAAGGGGAAGGGCTAATGAATGATGCTTCCGGTTTAGTAGCGTTTAAATTTGCAGTAGCCGCCACTGTGACGGGTGTTTTTTCATTGGCTGAGGCAAGCTGGAGCTTTTTAGTTATTTCCATTGGAGGTTTAGTAGGTGGTGCCATTCTTGCCGTCCTTATTATCCAATTGAAAATCTTTATTCGACGGCTCGGGATGGAGGATGTAACGATTCACATGCTCATCCAACTCCTCACCCCTTTTGTGATTTTTTACCTGGTTGAGCATTTCCATCTCTCCGGCATTTTATCTGTCGTAGCAGCAGGAATTGTTCATACCATCTATCGCGATCGTGACCAATCCCCTGCAATGCAATTGCAAGTGGTTTCTCAAAGTACCTGGACCGTACTTATCTATATTCTGAACGGATTGGTATTTGTGCTGCTGGGCTTACAAATACCAAGTGTCATTAGTGAAATTTTTCAAGACCCATTGTTTAATAATTGGGAAGTGAGTAAGTATATTTTCATCATTTCTGCTTCACTTTTCGTCCTTCGCTTCTTGTGGATCGGGGCTGCCTGGCATTGGGGCTGGCTGAAAAAGCAAATCCAAATGCCTTCGATGAGAGCGATTGGCATCATTACGATTTCAGGTGTACGAGGGGCTGTTACACTAGCCGGTGCATTTACGATTCCCTATGTACTCGAGGATGGAAGTCCCTTTCCTCAGCGCTCGTTATTCATCTTTATTGCTGCTGGGGTAATACTTGTAACACTTGTAGCAGCGAGCACTTTCTTGCCGATTCTCGCCAAGCCGGATAAAGGAAATACGGATAAACTTAAGGAGGAAATGGAACAGGTTGCTATGCTCCGGACAATTGACTCCGCGATTCGTTCGATTCGGGAATTGATGAATGATGAAAATCGTGGAGCGGCTGTCTCCGTTATTTCAGCATACACTCAAATTCGGAATCGCCTAACTAATGTAAGTGATGAAAACTCCGAGCGACTGAAATTAGTAGAAAATGAAATTCGGATGAAGGCCCTTGATGCCGAAGCCAACTACATCGAAAAATTGAAAAAAGAGGGACAAATTGACCGTGAAATGACTTATATGTCTGAAGAACATATCCATCGGATGAGGCTCGCTGTTACAAACCGAATCCACTACCGTAGATTATTTATTTGGACCTTGGTTAAAAGAAGTTTGTACCAGGTTGTTCATCTTTTTCTGCCAAATAACAAAGAACGGCTTAAACATCGCCAAGCACAAATTAAAAAGATCATCCGACTAAAAGTAAACATGGCGAAAGCAGCTATTCAGTATTTGAAGAATCAAATGACTTCTGAAAATGCCAATATTTATTTAGTCATTATCGGAGAATATAGCGAATTGATCATGAAATTAAAACTAGCCAAAAAAGGCGCAGATTCTACTCACTACACACAATTACAAAGAGAATTACGAGTGAAAGCCTTTCAAGCAGAAAGAGATGAAATTCAGAACTTGTACGAAGAAGGTGAAATCACTATTGATGTCACCCGGAAAATTCGTAAGCAGATTAATATACGGGAAGCTTATTGGATGGAAGAAAGTAGTTTGCATTCTCATTAACGGTACAGAACATTTGCTAAGACGGCAGGAACCATATCCCTGCCGCCTCTTTATCTTAATATAAAAACCTTAGCAAATTCGATATCATATATTCTAGTGCTTTTCGGTATTGGTATTACAATTAGGAATATTTATTTATTGTTTTTTACGGCTTTTCCGCCTAACAGATGTCCCCCGTATCTAGGAAGAATCATATCCTTCGTATAAACATCCACTTGATGAAGTGTTTCAACGATTGTCGGCATATCCAATGCCTTTACAAGTTTATTAATTGCTTGAACACCCGCATCTGCATGTGCTTCTCTTTCTTCGGGTGTTTTTAATAGCGGTGTAGCCATATGATCAGATGGTTCATCAAAGTAAGAACCCACTGCGCCGGATTGATAAGCGTATTTTCCCAATGTATTACCAGGATTCTTACCCATCCCTGCTAACATATGTTGAACATCATAAGTAACAGAATGAGATTCAGGTACATTCAATGGCACATCTTCTATTCTGCCTAAAACTTTATAAGCACCGATGGTCATATCATGAAATGCATCCATCAGATTGAAATTAGTTGCCTCTGCTGCTTTTAATACATCCATATACAAAGCAGGCACTTTTGTTTCGTCAAAGAAATCGCGAACCATGCCGCTTACTGTCAAATAAGCTGGACCATGACTGGTGATATAAATTTGTCGTCTAAAGCCTTGTTTTAGTAGTGACTTTGCAATCTTATCTAAATAAGCCATTCCGTCTTTTACACTCATTTGAATTGTTCCGCGGCCAACAATCGTTCCGCCTGCAAAGAAATAAGGTAAGTTGTGCAAAACAAGCCCATCTGATTCTTCAGCCATTTTTAATGCAAGAGCTTCCGCTAAAACGGTTTCCGAATCCAGCGGTAAAGCTCCATGAGTTTCCGTTACTCCAACTGGAACATATATAATATCATTTCGATCTAAATATTCTTCGACTTCCCCATTTGTCATTTTTGAAAGGAATCTAGTACGCATATGAACCTCTCCTCTCCTGCAATTTCATTTTAATGAGCTTTCACCATTAAGAAATCTCCTTATTAAGACGCTCTTCTTAATTTTAATGCTGCATACATTTCATTTGTTCTCTTTGAATTTAGGTTATAGATTAAAGCTACGCCGATTATCATGATAACGAAGGCAATGATTGGCATACCAGTGTACATTTTTAATACGCCTTCTGCTACTGCAGGTGATTGAGATTTTGCTCCAGCAACGAAACCAACCCAACCTAAAGCGTAACTTCCGATAGCAGAACCTAATCCCATTCCTACTTTACGAGCAAAGGAATAGAGGGAATAAAGTGTTCCTTCGTAATGTTTTCCTGTTTGAAGTTCTGCAAAGTCAATACAATCTGTTACAAGAGCCCACACAACCATAACGAAAACAGATGAACCGATTGTAGCAAGGTTATATAAAACCATGAACATGTATACATTTTCAAATGTAACCAATGTCATTAAAGAGGACGCAACTAAACTGAAGATGGATGTGACAATAACTAAATTTCGTTTATTAAACTTTACAACCAGTTTAGGAACGATAGCGAATAACACGAGCGTAACACCAATGCTAATGAATGAGTTAATAGCAAAAGCACCTGGCATATGATAACGTTCTGCAAAAACAATTGGAGCTAATTGGCTTACACCATTTATCATAAGAAGCGAGCCAATTGATGCAACCATCATACCGATTAACGGTCTATTTTTAATTGCTACTGTAAATGCATCCTTAAAACTATAATCGGATTTTGTTCCTCCCGGTTGATCATCATGAATACGTTCTGTTGATAATTTTACAAGTCCTGTATAAGCTAATACTGATAAAATACTAAACACAATGGCAATCTGGAAGAATGCTTCTGGAATGACAGATCCAGATTTATCATAGATAAACATGGGAACAAAGGATAAGAATCCAAGTCCAACAACCATACCCCCAATAGCACGAGCACGAGATAATTTTGTGCGTTCAACAGGATCATTTGTAATAACAGATGCAAGTGAACCATAAGGGATGGAATCGGCTGTGTACGCAACACAGAAGAATAAATAAACGAATACTACCCAAACATGAGTGGCTGTAGTACCCAAACTAGATACATCAGCAAAAGCTAATAAACAAGAAGCTGCTAATATCCATTTAGAAATATTAATATAAGGTAAGAATTTATCGCCAGATTTCCCTAATTTCCAACGGTCTGGAATCGTGCCCATAATCACATTACAAATGGCATCAAAGAATTTACCTAATAAAAACATAGTTCCCATAAAGTAAGGGCTTACACCTAATACATAGGTACAAAACATTAAGAAAAATCCGCCTATAAATAAGTTAACGAAACTTCCCCCAATATCTCCTAGCGCATATCCAACTTGGTCTCTTGCTCCAAACTTCTTCATGTGTAACCCTCCCCTGAATTTTTTCTTTTTTTGTAAACGCTTTATCTGGTACGTGATTAGTATACATCGAATCGCAATTACACTTTTGCACTATAATTGCATGTTTTTATAGTATAATTGCATGAATTTTTAAACAAATGAAGAGATAAAATAATGCAGCTAGAATAAGAAGGGCAAAATAAATAGGTGCATGATTTCTCATGCACCAACTAAAAGATCACATACGTCTCTTCATTTATTGAGGTTTCTTCCTCTTCTTTTTAAACTCTACAGGAGTTACTCCTTCTATCTCTTTGAAAAATTTAGAAAAATACTGAGGGTTGCTGAACCCCACCATATATGCAATTTCAGTCATCGAAAGATTTGAAAATAGGATCAGCTCTTTTGCTTCTCTTATTCTTCTCAGATTTCGATAATTACTGATAGTGATTCCTTTTTCTTTCTTAAAGGTACGCATTAAATGTGAAGGATGAACATGTAATTTCTCTGCCATTTCCTCCATGGAAATGTCCTCCGAAAAGTTCATCTCTATATAGTTCTCTGCTTTCTCTACAATGGTTAAGTTGTCACTTTTCGATTTTCGGATGGTAGGGTCGGAATACTCTGTTACCATATTTAAATGTATTTTTTCTAGTTCAGCAAAGGTTTCGGCATGCTCGATCATAATTGCATATTTTTCTGATATAAAGTGGCTTTGCCACGGACTTAATCCGCCCTTTTCAGCCACATAGCTATAAAGGGTATTGTGTGATAATAGAATATTTTTATAAGATCGGACTTTATCATTTGGGACTCTGTTAAGAATCTTTAATTGATCATCTCTAAATTGCAGAGACGCGTCTCTTTGATATTCGGCTACCAAATCTCGATCAGCATGTTGAATTCCGGAGAGTAATTTTTCCCTTAGCTTATGGAGAGTTTCAATATATTCAGGCGTAAGCCCATTTCGATTTATGTGCGAATTTGGAGTATCTGCTTGCGGTTGTTCCTTCATTTCAAGTCCCTGCCTTATGCATTTTGCCTTAAGTCCTATTATATTATCTTTTAGGACCTACTGCATTTGATTCTAGAGGCCGCACCTATTATTTATAATTAGTATATCTAAGGAGGCTTTTTATAGAGGATCTAGAGAAGACTCTACTGACGACTTTCTTTCCCTCTTTTTAAATTACCACAATTAACACGATAAATCCTTTTCTGTAACCGACTGAACCATAGCTTTTTGACAATTTGTAAAAATTGGACATAGTTTATTTTCTCCAGTACATCCTAAAAAGAAGAACCTTGTGGACGGAGGATGAAAAACTTGAACATCGATGATATCATCATTGCACGGGATAAAATGAAGGGAATTGTCCATATGACACCCCTTGATTATTCCAAAACATTTAGTCAGCTCGCTCATAATGAAGTCTATTTAAAGCTTGAGAACCTTCAAAAAACAGGCTCCTTTAAAGTAAGGGGCTCTTACAATAAGCTTAATTCACTTTCAAAGGAAGAACTAACAAAGGGAGTAATCGCTGCTTCTGCTGGAAACCATGCTCAAGGAGTAGCGTATTCAAGTCAAATGCTCGGCGTACCATGCAAAATTGTGATGCCTAAAGGCGCTCCACTTAGTAAAATCCTAGCCACAAAACAATATGGCGCTGAAGTAATTTTAGAGGGTGCCACATTCGATGATGCTCTCTCCTATGCATTAAAACTGAAAGATCAACTCGATGCGACCTTTATTCATGCTTTTGACGATGAGGCTATCATGACAGGACAAGGTACGGTCGGGTTAGAAATCCTCGACCAGCTTCCAGATGTTGAGGCGGTTATTTGCCCAATTGGCGGCGGCGGACTGATTGCTGGAGTTGCTATGGCAGTAAAGGAAAAAAATCCTCATATATCTGTTTATGGTGTTCAAGCCCTTGCCTGCCCAAGTATGAAGCAGTCCTTGTTTGAAAATAAACCTGTAATGGTTGACTCCACACCCACAATGGCTGATGGGATCGCGGTTAAAAAACCAGGGCTGAAGCCCTTTGAAATCGTTCAAAAATACGTTGATGATGTTTTTTGTGTCGATGAAATGGAAATTGCCAGGACCATGCTAATGGTTTTGGAGAGGAATAAGCTTTTAGTTGAGGGGTCGGGCGCCGTCTCACTTACTTCCTTACTTTATGAAAAATTGAATATTAAGGAGAAAAAAGTGGTTGCTGTATTAAGCGGCGGAAATGTAGATATGAATTTTATTTCAAGAATTATCGAACGCGGTTTAGTTGAATCTGGAAGGTATGCGAATTTTACGATTACCTTAAAAGACAAACCTGGTGAACTGCAACGAGTCTTAAGCTCGATAACCGATTTGGATGCGAACGTTCAATCTGTTAATCTCCATCGGATTGGCAAAGATATTTATCCCGGCTATGCCCAAATTGAGATTTCAGTCGAGACAAAAAATCACGATCATATTGAACAGCTGCATAAAGTTCTTACCGAGAAAAACTATCATGTGGAAATGGGGAATTACTAGGTGCTAGGCTTTATACCTAGCCCTTTTCATTCTTAGACACTATAATAACTTCTTAACAAATTCAGATTTTAAGCTCATCGCGCCAAAACCATCAATTTTACAATCAATATTATGATCTCCATCAACTAAACGGATGTTTTTAACCTTTGTACCTGCTTTCAAAACAGATGAACTTCCTTTTACTTTTAGGTCTTTGATGACTGTGATAGAGTCCCCATCGGTTAAAACATTTCCATTAGAATCTTTAACAATTTTTTGAACTTCATTTTCTGATTCTACTTCTAAATTCCATTCATGAGCACATTCTGGGCAAACAAAAAGGCTTCCATCCTCGTACGTGTATTCGGAATTACATTTTGGGCAATTTGGTAAATTAGACATAAGTTCATTTCCTCCATTCATCCCTGTTATTCTAATACATCAAAAGAGGGTTTCTAGTCTAGGCGGTTATTATTGATTTCAAAACACTTTCAAAAAAAAGAGTGCCTGACACCAATTCGGCGATGACCGAATTGGTGTCAGGCACCATTCACTTTTCCTATTCTAAATTGCTATGTCGGCCGAAAGCTAGCGTGTGATCCACTTCGTTAAGCTGGCTGAAAAGCAGGCATAAGGTATCAAATAGAATATGAGCACATTGATCGAATAAAGAACCAAGCGGCTGGATCGTTTTCAACTCATTCTCGCGGCGGTATTTTGTCGCTGCGGGTACATGAAGAATCTGCGTTGCCGCCATAGCTAATGGAGACTCTGGATTTGTGGTTACAGCCATTACCGAACAACCAAGTGAATGCGTTTTTTCAGCCGTCCAAACCACATTTTTCGTTGTACCTGAACCTGAGATCGCCACTAAAAGGTCACCTTCAGCAATGGACGGAGTGATGGTTTCCCCTACAACAAAGACCGTTGCTCCCAAATGCATTAAGCGCATCGCAAATGATTTTGCCATTAACCCGGACCGTCCTTCTCCAATGACAAAAATCCGCTTGGCTTTTTGCAATTGAACCGCTAACTCTTGAAGCTGCTCCTCTTCCACTTGGCTAAGGACCGTTTCCACTTCTTTTAATATAGTAGGAATAATGACTAACATGTTCTATTTCCCTCCGTTTGTAAAATAAGTTGTTTAAATTGTGCCGCTGACGCTGACGGATTATCCGCTTTCGTAATAGCAGAGCCAATAATCACAACGGCTAGGTTTAAAGACCCTACGAGGTCTTCGATCGAATCTAGGGTAATCCCACCAGCTGCCGCTACCTGAAATTCTGAAAAATCACTTGGCTTTGTTCCGTGATTTTGACTGCCTAATTCCTCTTGTTGGTCCTTACTCACGTGCTCGCAAAATATGGCGTCCTTATATTTCCGTAAGTCTCTTTTTTGTTGATCAGACGTATTTAACAGATCAATCATGACCTTTTTTTGATAACGATTGGCTACTTCCATGCAGGTATCAATTGTTACAAGGGGAGAAACTCCCATGACGGTAGCAATATCAGCCCCAGCATCAAAACACAGTTCAAATTCATAACGGGCATTATCAATCGTTTTTATATCGGCAACAATCTCTTTATTTGGAAATGCTTGTTTCATCTCTTTTATGCTGGCCACACCGAATTCTTTGATTAGTGAAGTACCCACCTCAATCCAATCAATGGAATCCTCTACTTTCTTTGTTAACTCGATGGCTTCTGCTATTTCCATCCGATCCAAAGCAAGTTGTATTTTCATAATCAAACTCCTCTACATGGGGTTTAGATAAATCGGTTTACTAAATCGGTTTATGAATTGATTATACTTCATTTGTAAGCGTTTTTCAATGAACAAAGTGTGCCTGAACCAGTTTTGGTGTCAGGCACTAATGAATCCTTTTACAGCATCTTGCTTGGAAAAACAAACACTTCAGGAGGTGCTTGTTCTTTATTAATCTGTTGGAATAACAGTTCGGCCGCCTTTTTTCCCATATCTGTTGCCGGCTGAATGATGAAGGAAATGGGAGCCTCTAGCATGTTGGAGAATGGGATATTATCAAATACAATCAACTCAAGCTCTTTCCCAAGCTTAATTCCCTTTTCTTTTAAAAACTCCCCCACCGCCATAAATACACGATCATTGGCAGCAAAGAGAGCCGTTGGCTTAACCTTTAATGAAAAGAGCTGTTCTAGTTTGCTTTTCATTTCCGAGATACTTGATTCGATAATGAAATCTGAATTTACCTCTAATCCTGCATCTGTTAAGGCCTTTTTATATCCTGCCAATCGATCGATTCGAGTACTAACCGATAGCGGCTGCACCACAAAGGCAATATTCTTGTGACCCTTCGCTATGAAATGCTGCAAGGCCTTGTAAGTGGAATCGGTATTATCCGTAATTACTGAAAACACATCAAGATTCTCGACTCTTCTATCTATAAACACAACAGGATAGCCTTGACGCACCATGGTTTTATATAAATCATTATTTTGTCCAGTAGGAAAAATGATCAGACCATCTACCTGCTTTGCTCTCAACATTTCAATATATTTCTTCTCTTTTTCGGGATCATCATCCGCGTTACAGATGATGGCATGCAAATCATGTTGATGACAAAAATCCTCAATGGCACGGCTAATTTCAGTTGAAAAATAATGCATAATATTGGCAACAATGATTCCAACCATAGAGGTTCGCTTTTGCTTTAGACTTCTTGCGATAAAATTGGGCTGGTAGCCAAGTTCTTCAATCGCTTCTTCAATTTTAAGCTTGGTTTTTTCCCCCATATATTCAAACCGTTTATTTAAGTATTGAGAAACGGTACTTTTTGACACGCCTGCCGCTTTTGCTACATCGGCCATTGTTACTTTTTCCATGCCTATCTTCCTCTTTCCTCTTGGTTCACTGACTTCATTTTAGCGGCAAATCTACTAATTTTCCAGTAATGATCGATTCAAAGTCGCCCACATGTAAACAAAGGAGGATGACCCCCTAAATGACAAAGCACTTGTTTATAACCAAGTACTCGCCACTTATGGTCATCCTCCCCTTATACTTACCGAGCTGACTGGACTTCTTCCATTAACTTCCTTGCATTCTCGGTTATCAACCTTAGATACTCATCGGTTAATGCTTTTTTCGAATCAACCAACGAACTTCCGACACCCACAGCAACCGCTCCAGCACGGATATAATCCTTGGCATTTTCCATATCAATCCCGCCTGTCGGCATTAACGGAATATGCGGCAGTGGACCCGCTAGATTTTTAAAATATCCAGGGCCTACGCTTCCTGCAGGGAATACTTTAATCACATCGGCACCATACTCATAGGCAGTTAGAATTTCGGTTGCGGTAAATGCACCAGGGACACTAATGACCCCATACCGTTTCGTCATCTCGATCGTTTCCTTCCGAACAGTCGGTGAAAAAACAAACTTTGCTCCCGACAAAATGGCTGCACGGGCAGTCTCAGCGTCCAAAACCGTTCCGGCCCCTACAAAAATCTCATCACCAAACACATCCGCCGCTTTTTCAATTATCGCTAATGCTTTTGGGGTTTCCATCGTAATTTCCAGAGCAGTAACTCCGCCTTCTTTTAGGGCATGAGCCATTGGAATGATGGTTTCCATATTAGCCCCTCGAATGACCGCAACAACCGCCCGTTTTTTGATTTCTTCTACTCCCATTTTAAAAACTCCTCTTCTCTCTATTATGTTATATACAATTAGTAACAGCCTTGGAGAAATCCCAAAGCTGTTGACAGTTTTTTATGCACTCATATTTACATCAGATGGTTTGTTTCTTTCCTTTTTTGCAGCTTTTACCGCCCAAATTGTTAATATAGCGGAAAGGAATAAAGATCCTGCCATAAAGATATATGAAGCACCGAATCCACCTGTAGAATCATTTAAATATCCTACGATATAGGAACCAACAAACGATCCTAATGCACCCATGCTGTTAATAAGGGCCATCGCGCCGCCAGCCACGTTACGAGGGAGGATTTCAGGAATGATCGCAAAGAATGGACCATATGGAGCATACATCGCACCACCGGCAATGACTAATAAGACAAATGAAATCCAGAAATGGTCCGTTCCAATGGCATAAGAGGCATAAAATGCGACTGCACCAATTAATAGGAATGGCCAAACAAAGGCGTTTCGGTTCAATGTTTTATCAGAGAAATAAGAAGCTACTAACATAAGAATAATGGCTAAAATATAAGGTACAGAAGACAACCAGCCTGTTTTTACAATATCCATATTTGGCGCTGCTTTAATAATAGAAGGAAGCCACATGACAAACCCATATACACCAATGCTCCAAAGGAAATATTGAGCACTTAACAAAATAACTGGTTTTGATTTAAAGGCTTCGCCGTAATTTTTTACCGGCTTGATACCTTCTTGTTCTTTTGCTAATTGTTGTTCAAAATCATTCTTTTCTTGTTCGGTTAACCATTTTGCATCTCTTGGTTTGTCATTTACAACTTTCCACCAAATAAATGCCCAAATAACGGCAGGAAGACCTTCGGCAATAAACATCCATCTCCAGCCCACAGAGTTAACTAAATAACCAGAAACAATTGACATCCATAACACGGTTGCAGGGTTTCCTAAGATTAAGAACGTATTCGCACGAGAACGCTCTGCTTTCGTAAACCAGTTACTTAAGAGTACAAGCATGGACGGCATTACCGCACTTTCCACTACCCCTAGGGCAAAGCGAATCACAAATAATAATTTAATATTGGTGATCATCCCTGTAAAAGAAGCTAATAACCCCCAAGCAATCAATGACCAGAAAATAAGGACTTTTGCACTCTTTTTCTCTGCAAAAGCGGCTCCAGGCACTTGGAAAAAGAAATAACCTAAGAAGAATAGCGACCCAAGTAAGGAAGAAGTACCCGCTGTAATGTGAAGGTCCTCAGCCAATCCTGAAGCAGCACCGAACCCATAGTTAGCACGGTCAAGGTAGGCAAGACTGTAAGTGATAAAAGCAATTGGAATCAGACGTAACCATCGTTGTTTGGCAATCGTTTGTTTCATGTTATTTCACTCCCTCTAAGTTATTTTCTATATATTTTGCTAACTCATCTTTGGTTGGATAGCCATCGTTATCACCAGGTGATTGAACCGCTAACGAACCAATTGCATTTCCCCTAGAAACCGCATCATGAACGCGGAGACCTTCGAGTAATCCACTGATTACCCCAACTGCAAAGCCATCGCCCGCACCAACGGTATCAACCACCGTTTCGACATGAAAACCGCGAACGGTTCCTTCTTCGGTTGCTGTTTTATAAAATGCTCCCTCTGCACCAAGCTTTATGACAACAAGCTCGACACCTTTTTTCAAGTAAAAGGAAGCGATTTCACGAGGTTCCTTAAAGCCGGTTAAGATTTCACCCTCAGCGATTCCCGGTAACACGTAATCAGCTAGGAACGCGGCTTCATTAATTTCCTTCACCATTTCTTCTTGTGATGCCCAAAGAGTTGGCCTTAAATTCGGGTCAAAGGAAACCTTTTTGCCATTCTTTTTCATAAACGATAGAGCATGTCTTGCAAAGGCTCTGGCGCTTTCCGAGAGGGCTAATGGAATTCCTGTCATATGCAAGTGCCTTGCATTTTGAAAATAATCTACATTGAAATCCTTACTATTTAGATGGCTCGCTGCCGAACCCTTGCGAAAATATTGAACCTCTGGGTCGCCTTCTAATACCATTGACTTCAATTGAAATCCAGTCGGATAATTTTTGTCGATCAACACATGGTCAATGTCAACGTTTTCATTTTTGAGCCTTTCGATTATAAATCTTCCAAACGCATCATTTCCGACTTTGCTTGCCCAACCAGAGCGGAGACCAAGCCTGGCAAGCCCAATTGCCACATTGGTTTCTGCACCGGCAAGCTCCCGGGTAAATTGGCCAACTTCGTGTAAGGAACCCGGATGATTAGCCATAAACATTGCCATCGCTTCTCCAAATGTAATCACATCTAACTGTTGCATGATAAAGCCTCACTTTCTGTTATCATCTGAATAAACTCTTTTGTTTTCTCCTTTGGTTCGATAGGAAACTCAAGCGCCTTTGCGATTTCAGATGGTAAACTATTCATAACCTTCTCCCAGCTGTGACTCCCATCTTTTTGAAGAGGCACAGTGATGAACTCGCCATGATCATCTTCTACCTGTTTCAAATGCAGATAATGGACATATGGTGAAAGCTTGCTTAATGCATCGTCCACATCCTGACCGGAATAGTACCAGTTCCCTGCGTCAAATGTCATTTTTACTGGTGTGTCCTGCTCGGAGGCGCTTTCAAAAAAGGACGTTAATTGGTTGATATTCCCGCCATGAAGCGTCTGGTCATTTTCAACTAGCAATTGAATTCCTTGGTAATGGTTCAAAAAGGTATTGAGCTCCCTGACATTTGATTGACCTTTATGGAAATGCCCTAGTGATACTTTTATCCATTTAGCTCCAAGTGCTATTCCTTCGTGAAAGATCTCGTTTAATTCCTTTTCATTTAAACCGTGATCTTTTTTCCATAATTCAATCGGAGCCGAGTACACGGTAAAAAGTTGATATTGTTCTATTTCTTTTCTAATGCTATCTAGTGGTGGATCTTGGTCCGACAATAATTCACGGCGAATTTCAATTCCAAAAGCACCGGACTCGGCAATGTGCCTAACGAATGAAGTTTGCCCCTTCTTCAACACTTCAAATCTATCATAAGCATTTAACGGGACAATTACATTTTCCATAACGAAGACCCCTTTTTAAAAAGTAATTCTGATAAATCGTTTTAGTAAATCGATTTAGTAAATCGATTTATTCATATTATAATCCCAATGAAAGCGTTTTTGCAAGAAAAACTTTTTTTATTTAATTGATAATACTTTGTGGTGCCTGACACCTTAAAAAATAGATAATCCACTCTGGTGCCTGACACCATAAAATGGATTCAAATTACTTTGAGGAAAATGTAGAAAAGGTAAAAGGTATGGAACCCCTAAGTTTGGAATCCAAAAAAAAAGACCCCATATAGGAGTTAGAGACCGAAGCTTTTCAACTTCGACTTGTCGATAGATTTTTCTAGTTTCATTTCTACCTTTTCATGTTCTTTACGAGTACGAAAGACTCCGGCACCCTGTTCCATATCTCGTTGGATCAGGCGTTTGATATATGTCGCAAAGTGAATGTACTGGTTACAATGTTCTAGAAGCTCTCTTTCATAAGGGTCATCGAGGTTGAAAGGGACGGACTTGATCTTTCGATTCAGTTCATTCATCAACAAAGACCGCTTTCCCCATAGAATAAAATCCGAAAGCATTGGCATATTGCGGACTGTATGCTTTGTGTCCGTTTGCCCGGTAGAAGACGGGTCTGATTAGCTTGATATTACTAAAATGCTCTTTAATATATGGCAGAAGATATTCAGCAATTCCTCCGCAAAGATAGGTCGGTTCGTATAAGTTCCACTTGCCCCGAAGTTCCGCCAGGATGGCTACTGCCATTTGTTTTTCTGTCATTTCCATGTCTGTTTCAGCACCGAAAGCAAGGGTCCCGCTTTTCCTGTCAATAAAGTAGCCATCTTCCACTCTTAAATAGTTGAAGGTACCACTTCCGGCGTCGATGATGTTCGCGATGTCCTCCGGCCTGTCTTCCATGCTGAAGTATGCCCCAGATCCTTCAGGAGCGACTTTTACTTCCTCGATGTAAAACGTCTTCCTAACATTGTTCACCGTGATCGTGTGTTCCCCTTTCAGCATGTTCTCCATACTTTCCCTGTCTTTATTCACCATACCACGGATCGGCTGCCCAATCACTACACAGTTCCCTTCCGTTTTACCATACTGATGAACTGCCACCAGTACCCTGATCTTTGTTTCTTCGTGCGCCTTCGAAATATCTCTCGGCTCTCTTATTGCATGACATTCCCGCCAGGCGATATTCCCCACAAACAGCTTCTCGTCCCCGTACTCGACGATGTAGTCGCCGGCTTCCATTTGGCTGCTATCTGTATTCACCAAATGAAGATGGCGGTAAGGTCCAATTGTTGACCTAAACTTAAACACCTCGTCCCTCGTTCTTCCTTTTACCTCGAATGCGCCGGCATCAATTGCTATTACCCATTTGTGATTCATTTATCCTACCCCTTTTAACAATATTGTGAAAGTGCACCTATGTCATACAACTAATCTTTTTTCAAACTTAGTATATGAGTGGAGGCCCAAATGTGACACACACAAGTCATACAATACTGTTTATTGGAAAAAAGAAAAAACAATAAAGCAGGATATCCCTCAATCATAAAATGCTTAGATTCTTACAGCTTTGAAATACCGAAAAGGAATCTTAAAACTTAAAATTTTAACATAATCTTCCTATATAACGTGCAAAAAGCAGTGTGATTCATCTGAGCAACACACCGCTTTTATCGTTTTTTCTATATTCGCTTTTTCCTATGCAGGGGTACCTAAAAGAGAACGGCTTACCCTCAATAATGGAAGCTTTCGTTTGAGGTGCTTCTGATTAAATTACATTAGAAATCGCAGGTAAAGGAGATCATTGTACTCCTATGAAACCCGCTCCCGCCTTTTTTCATGATTGACGGGCATCATAGTGCTTCTATGGTTACCGTTCCATCTTTTTTTCACTGCTGACGGGCATCATAGTGCTCCTATGGTTACCGTTCCGACCTTTTTTCACGGCTGACGGGCACCATAGAGTTCCTATGGTTACTGTTCCAACCGTTTTTCGCTGCTGACGGGCATAATTGAGCTCCTTTTGGCGCCCGTTCCGATCGCGAAAGCCAGTTTGGTGCACAAAGAATAACACCTTCTCTTTATGGAATTAATAAAATTTTTCCCATGCTTTTTCGGTTTTCTAGATAACGGTGTGCTTCTTTTCCATCGTGCAACGGGAAGACTGTTGGTTCGGAAACTATTAATTTGCCCTCCTCTATCCACCGAAACAGCTCATTTGAACGAGCTATTCGTTCTTCTCGGGACGTCAGCACATTCCATAAGTCTCCGCCTGTCAGAGTTTTCGATGTATCCATAAGCATCCTTGGGTCAACCAATGCTGGGTCGCCCCCTGCCATTCCGTAAAATACGACCGTTCCACCGGTGCGAGTAACCTCAAAGCTATCTTGAAGAGTAGAACCTACTGATTCGTAGACCACGTCTACCCCTTTGCCATTCGTCTCCTCGAGTACTTGTTCCTTCCAGTCATCCTTGCATAAAAAGACTTGATCCGCACCCGCTTCTACTGCTGCAGCTCTTTTTTCAAAGGAAGAAGTTAAGCCAATTGCCGTGCCTCCAAGTAATTTTACAATTTGAACAAGAAGCTGCCCCACACCGCCTGCTGCAGCATGTACCAACACGGTATCATTCTTTTTCACCGCATAGCTATCCTTCGTTAAATAATGAGCCGTTAATCCTTGAAGCAATACGGATGCCGCTTCTGCAAATGAAATGGTGTCAGGCACTGGTATAGCTTTTTCAACTGGAACGGCTACTAGCTCGGCATTTGCATAAGGTACATCGGCAAATGCCATCCGGTCGCCAATGCTGATACCATGGACATCGGAACCCGTCTTTGCTACGATTCCAGCCCCTTCATACCCTAAGATATAGGGTGGCTCTCCGGCTAGATGATAGTTTCCTTTTCTTCTATATATATCGGCAAAATTCAGACCAATTGCTTTCATGCTTAGCAGTATTTCGTCCGAACCAATCACAGGTTCCGCTATATCACCATATTCGAGGACTTCCGGGCCGCCAAATGTTTTGAACATAAGTGCTTTCAAATGAATTACCTCATCTTATTTAATTTTTTATGACTCGCTTATATTAAATAAGATCGTGAAAGGTAATGCAAATAATCGTTACCGTTATTTCTAATTTTCCGCGCTCAGGGCCACAATTACTTCCCAATCGAGTGCTTGGCTTATTATAGTTGAAAATAAACTTCAAAGGGTTCGATGTCTTCAATAACAAGAAGATTACATTAATATGTTGACATTCAAGGGATAAAGATAATAAATGAAATAGAATAGCGTTAGGTATAATTCACATCCACTTTTAGTGGAAAAGGAGACATTATCTATGGATAGAAACAAATTTTCAGCAATTGCCCATCGAAACCATGCTTTTAGTAATCCAATCAGCGCGGCAAAAATTATGAAGATGCTCGGAATTGTATCGCCTAAAGCATCAGATAAGGTGATTGATATTGGGGCTGGTAAATGCGAATTGTTAATTCGGTTGGTGGAAAACTTCCAGGGTACCGCCACTGCAATAGAATTGTACAACGGGTCCATTGAGGAAGCAAAGCGGAATGCTAGTAATAGAATTCCTGAAGGCAGTATTGAGTTTATCGTAAAAGATGCCAGCACGGCGATCGAGAGATGTGAGCCAGACGGGTATGATTTTGGGATTTGTATCGGATCTACCCATGCCTTGGGCGGAATGGAACCTACACTTAAAACACTAAAACGTCTTGTAAAGAAAAATGGCCACATTTTAATAGGTGAAGGCTATTGGAAGCAGACTCCCAGTCCTGAGTATTTAGAGGCGCTTGGCGGTACAGACGAGTCGGAATGTAAAAGCCATGCGGATACCGTTAAGGCTGGGGAAGAATTAGGTTTAATCCCACTTTGGTCTTATGTTGCTAATGATGATGACTGGGATGATTACGAATGGCTTTATTCGATGTCAGTCGAGAATTATTGTCTTGAAAATCCAGATGATCCCGATTGTGAAGCGATGCTGCAGCGAATTCGTACATGGCGCCGGACCTATTTGACATGGGGCAGAGATACCTTAGGATTTGGTTTGTATTTGTATCGAAATAACTAATAGGAAAAATAGAGCAATACCAAGGCTTCATCCACATTTAATCAAACGTTTGATTAATTTTTTCAGGTAAATTTTCTGCTCTTTTTAATCAATCGTTTGATTAGTTTTTTTTCATAAAAAATTACTTACCTCATAAAAACCTTATACACCAAGGCCTCAGACCCTTTTAATCAATCGTTTGATTAGTTTATCAAGAAAAATCCTTTACCCTAAAAATCCATATACACCAAGGCCTCATCCCGTTCCAATCAAACGTTTGATTAGTATCACCCCACCTCTGACATTAGACATTTTATTATCATTTCTGTTATACTATAATAGTTACCTAAGGTAATTATTACTCTAACTAACCATTTAACAAGGAGTGTTTCAAATAAATACTTCTCAAAAATTTTTCCACCAATTACTGATGTTGTACCGTCCGTTTGAGAATAAACTAAATTTCCATCTCGCCGAGCATAATCTCCACAGAGCGCAATGGTCGATTTTTTACTACTTATTCAATAATGGCTCGGCAACGCTAGTGGAACTCTCTCATTATTTATATGTAGAGAAGCCCACTGTCACCCGGACCATGAACCGCTTGGAAGAATTGGGCTATGTCGAGCAGGTTCCGAGCAATGATAAACGTGAAAAAAGAACACAGCTGACAGAGCTTGGGAGAAAAGTATATACGGAAGTCCGTGTGACGATTGATCAGTATGAAACGGACATTTTAAAAGGCATCTCAGAGCATGAACAGCTCGAGGCCATCCGCATTATGGGGGAAATTCGTAAAAATATTATTAAATAAGGGGTTTTAAAAAGTGACTCAACCTAGAGCTAAACTGTGGACAAAGGATTTCACTATTGTTTCTGCGGTCAATTTTTTCGTAACTTTAGTCTTTTATTTATTAATCGTAATCATCGGTGTTTATGCAGTCGATGAATTTGGTGCTTCTACAAGTCAAGCAGGGCTTGTAACAGGAATATTTATTGTCGGGTCTTTAATTGGCCGGTTATTGATTGGCCGATTTATTGAGTCAATTGGCCGAAAGAAAACGTTATTCATTGGTATCATTTTATTTATTTTGACGCTTCTTTTGTATTTTGTGAACTTCGGGATTACCTTCCTGCTTATTACCCGCTTACTCCATGGGATTGCAGGGGGAATGGTCGGGACAGCCACTGGAACGATTGTGGCTCAGATTATCCCGGCTGCTCGAAAAGCGGAAGGGATTGGCTACTTCAGCATGAGTGCAACACTCGCTACCGCTATCGGGCCATTCATCGGACTTTATATGACCCAACATACAGATTTCCAAATGATTTTTATATTCTCCCTTGTTTTAGGGGTAATTAGTTTGATCACTGCATTCTTCGTCGATGTGCCTCCATTAGTTGTATCTGTAAAAACATCTGAAGTAAAAGGATTTAAGCTTTCCAACTATATTGAGCCAAAGGCACTGCCCATCGCTGTCATTACACTGGTAGTCGCTTTTTGTTATTCCAGCGTTCTTTCTTTTATTAACTTCTATGCGATCGAAATCGACTTAGTTAGTACGGCGAGTTTCTTCTTCCTAGTCTATTCTATCGCAGTATTGTTATCACGCCCGATCACAGGCCGCTTAATGGACCTGAAGGGTGCAAACTATATAATGTATCCGGGCTTTGTCCTTTTAGCAGCCGGCTTGTTTCTATTAAGTTCAGCAAGTATTAGCATCACTTTATTGGTAGCAGGTGTTCTAATTGGCCTAGGTTTCGGTAACATGCAGTCAAGCACCCAGGCAGTGGCCGTTAAAGTAACTCCCCCCCATCGGATGGGTTTGGCGACATCGACCTTCTTTATCTTTCTTGATGCAGGACTTGGATTCGGTCCATATATCCTTGGATTCATTATTCCATTAACCGGCTTTAGGAGCCTGTATGTAATCTTAGGTATTGCCGCTCTGGCAACCTCAATTCTTTACTACTTTCTGCACGACAAGAAAGAACGTTCTGGAAGGACGATTATGACTGGACCAACCCCCGACCCTAATTGATTACAGGTAACCGGCCGATCGAAGGCACGCATAAAACCGGTTTATAGCCAATATGATAATCATAACAATCCTAATTAAAGGGGTCGGTAGATATGATAATTTTTAATAAAATTGCATTATCATTTGTTGTCTTTTTTTCCTTCAGTATTATCATAAATACTTATTTGGGAGAAAAGGAACGGGTCCAATCTAATGTTATTTACTTTGTTATGAACGGTTTTGCTTATATTGTATCTGCCTTAGAAGTTGAAAAGGATAAACTGAGTTTAGAAACGGCAGAAATATAGTGTGAATTTCAAATAAAGTTCCAATTGCCCTTGAACCAAAGGGAATATTCTGATATATTTACTATCAATTAAATATTTTCTTACTTCACGTTTTTTGAAGTGAGGATAGAGGCGCAAAGACCATTAGTACACAATATGAGGATAATGAGGTCCAATGATGATTGTAAAAAGGGGAATTTGCCGAAGCTTCAATGAATCTCATTGGTCTTGAAGCTGGTTCTGCTATTGAAAAAATACAGAACTGTCATATAGGAAACTATATGGAGGGCTATCTTACGCACGGGAACTTATTTTTTTTATGTTTCTACTGCAACAGCGAACCCTCGCTGTTGCTTTTTTGCGTTAAATTATGAATGGCCTTACCCACCTCTAAATTTTAAAAAAATTTTAATTAAAGGGTGAGAAATGATGAATTTTGGCCAAGTTTTAACCGCTATGGTTACACCATTTGATCAAAATGGTGAAGTAGATTTTAACGCGACTAGAACACTTGTTGATTATTTAATTGAAAATGGTACCGATGGAATCGTAGTTGCTGGTACAACCGGAGAATCTCCTACATTAACAACGGAAGAAAAAGTCGCTTTATTTAAATTTGTTGTCGACGCTGTCAATGGAAGAGTTCCGGTTATCGCTGGAACTGGCTCAAATAACACGAGAGCTTCCATCAGCTTAACAAAGCTGGCTGAAGAAACAGGAGTCGATGGGATTATGCTTGTTGCTCCTTATTACAACAAACCATCCCAAGAAGGCATGTATCAGCACTTCAAATCGATTGCTGAATCTACACCATTACCGATTATGCTTTATAATATCCCCGGCCGAAGTGTGGTCAACCTGTCGGTAGAGACCATTGTTCGACTTTCACAGATTCAGAATATTGTCGCCTTAAAAGAAGCAAGCGGTAACTTAGATGCTATGGCTGAAATTATTAGCCAAGCACCAAGTGATTTTACCCTTTATAGTGGTGATGATGGCTTAGCATTACCGGTTTTAGCCATTGGTGGAGCTGGAGTGGTTTCCGTTGCTTCCCATGTCATTGGTAATGAAATACAAGAAATGATTAATCATTTTAAAAATGGGAATGTCCAAGATGCAGCTAGTGCCCATCGCCGTCTTCTCCCGATTATGAAAGCATTATTTGCGGCACCAAACCCAGCACCGGTAAAAGCCGCATTGAATATGAATGGAGTGAACGTTGGAGGTCTTCGCCTGCCATTGCTCCCGTTAACCACCGAAGAGCAAAGAACACTACAAGGTGTTCTACCAGCGAGCAATGTTAAAGTATTAATCTAAATACCGATAAAAATAGCTGCCAAACTCCGTAAAAAACCGGGTATTTGGCAGTTTTTTTGTGATCGACAAAAGTTTCACCTCTCTCCTTCCGATAAAGTAAATTCAAAAGGGCATACTATTCTTATTTACTTGGAATAAGGAGGATATTAACTTGCGAACTAATGATAATAAATTATCTATTTTCGCCTTAGGCGGCATAAATGAAATCGGTAAAAATATGTATGTGGTTCAGTACGCAGATGATATTTTTATTATTGACTGCGGTGGTAAGTTTCCAGACGAAAGTTTATTAGGAATTGATTTGATTATCCCCGATATTACTTACTTAGAAGAAAATCAGGAGAAAATCCGCGCTCTAATTGTGACCCATGGGCACGAAGATCATATTGGCGGTATTCCTTATATCTTAAGAAAATTGAATATCCCTATCTACGCTACCCATTTTACACTTGGTCTAATTGAATTAAAGATTGATGAGCATCGTCTCCATGGAAACACCAAACTCATGACGATTGATTCTAATTCAAAACTTGAGTTTGGAGAAACCACTGTATCCTTTTTCAGAGTAAGTCATAGTGTTCCTGATTGTCTCGGTATTGTCTTTCATACACCTGAGGGTAATGTCGTTCATACCGGGGATTTCAAGTTTGACTTAACGCCTGTGAATAATCAACATTCAGATATTCATAAAATGGCCGATATCGGTCAGCAAGGTGTCTTAGTTTTAATATCTGAAAGTACCAATGCTGAGCGTAAGGGGCTAACACCGTCCGAGCAAATGATTGGTGACAATTTGGATGAGGCCTTCATGAAAGCTGACGGGAAAATATTTATCTCTACTTTTGCATCAAATGTGAATCGGGTTCAACAGGTGGTTGCCGCGGCGATAAAGGCCAATCGAAAGATCGCTCTTCTTGGCCGGAGTATGGTCAATGTGGTCTCTGTTGCGATTGAACGTGGTTATTTAACTATTCCCGATGGGATGATCATCGAACCACGTGAAGTCGATCGACTTTCTCCTGAAAAGGTGGTTATCCTTTGTACGGGTAGTCAAGGAGAGCCAATGGCTGCCCTTTCTCGTCTAGCGAGCGGAAACTTTCGTGATGTCTCCGTTTATCCCGGAGACACGGTTATCTTAGCCGCATCTCCAATACCAGGAAATGAAAAGGACGTTTCTCGGATCATTGACAATTTATTTCAACTGGGCGCCAAAGTTATTTATGGATCCGGAAGTACAACGGGTATGCATGTTTCCGGACATGGCTATCAGGAAGACTTAAAACTCATGCTTACCTTAATGAAACCAACCTATTTTATTCCAATCCACGGTGAATATCGAATGCTGCATCACCACCGGTTGTTAGCCGAGTCCGTTGGAGTAGAAAAGGGAAATACCTTCATTATCAAAAATGGTGATGTCGTCGATGTTGAAAACCAGGTGGCCCGTCAGACTCGGTCGATTCCAGCCGGAGATACGTATGTGGACGGGATGGGCGTTGGCGATGTCGGGGACATTGTGTTACGAGACCGTAAACAGCTTTCTGAGGATGGTATGCTCGTAATTGTGATAACCATTAGTAAAGGTGACCGAAGGATTATATCCGGACCAGACACCATTACACGTGGTTTCGTGTACGCAAGAAATTCGGATGAACTTCTAAAAGAGATTAACCGCCTTGCTAAGAAAACCATTAATGACCTGCAAAGCGAGAATATCCGGCAATGGAATGTAATCAAACAAAACATAAAAAAATCAGTCGGACAATATGTATTCACACAAACAAAGAGAAAGCCAATGATCCTTCCTATTATTATTGAAATTTAAAAGGTGTCAGGCACCATGTGAAAATTTCACATGGTGCCTGACACCTCATTTTTTAACCTGTTGGTAATTTTATTCTATCTAAGATGGTTGTCAGGTAAGTTCTGACTGTGCTAATTTTTGTCTTTCTCTCGGCTAGCGGTTGGAACTCTTCGATGTTCTGTTCGTTTTGGTTTGAGTCTTCATCGATTAGTTCGGGGCAGTATATTCGCTGTCCATTGATGATGCTGCGAATCGATCCTGCTAATTCCTCACTCGGGCTATCCTTCAATAAATACCCGCTTACATCCGCTTGTAAGGCCCTCCCATAATACCCACTCCTGGCAAAGGTTGTTAGGATTATAACCTTACAACCAAATGCCTTTAAAGACTCAGCTGCCTCAAGACCGCTCATTTCAGGCATCTCAATATCCATGATACAAACATCCGGCTGCAACCGGTGCACAAGTGCAAGGGCCTCTTCCCCATTGCTCGCCTGCCCGACTACTTCCATATCCTCTTCCAAATTGAGGAGAGAACCAATTGCCCCTAGCAGCATTTCCTGATCCTCAGCAATAACAATTCGAATCATATAAGTTCCCTCCTTATCTGTCAGCTGTTATGTAAGTAACAACTCCCCTTAAATTAAGGGGAGCAAGCCTTTCATGATCTAGTTAGATTTCAGGATTAACTTTTTGTACTGAAAACTTCTTTTTAGCTAAAGCTTTGACTTCTCTAAAGCTCACAAAGTTCTTTTTTTCCTCATCCCACAAACGGAAACGTATTGACCGTAAGCTAGTAGCAAGAGAAATGGTTGGTACGTTTTGTAAAGGCGGCGTATTATTATGTGCTTCTTCCAATTTATAGTTAGGGACCCGTGGGCTTAAATGGTGAACATGGTGGAAACCAATATTCCCAGTGAGCCATTGCAAAACTTTTGGAAGCTTATAGAAAGAGCTACCTTCTACTGCGGCTTTCACATATTCCCACTCTTTGTCCTCTTCAAAATAAGAATCTTCAAAAGTGTGCTGTACGTAAAACAACCAAATACCAGCAGCTCCAGAAATCATAAAAATTGAACCTTGTACTAGTAGAAACGCCTGCCATCCGATTGCCCAACAAAGCAAGGCAATCAAAGCTACTATTAGAACATTCGTTAAATAAGTGTTGTTACGTTCCTTCTGTTTTGCACCTTTGCGGTTAAATCGATTTTTAAGAAGGAACACATAAATCGGGCCTAATCCAAGCATGACCAATGGATTACGGTAAAAACGATAGGCTAGACGAAGTCTGAGTGGTGCAGCTAAATATTCATCTACTGTAAGGGTCCAAATATCACCTGTTCCGCGTTTATCCAAGTTTCCACTTGTCGCATGATGGACAGAATGCTCATGTCCCCATTGATCAAATGGGAAGACCGTTAACACACCCATCGCAGTCCCGACGATTCGATTAGCACGACGGCTTTTAAAGAATGAATGATGGGTACAATCATGAAATATGATAAATATCCTTGTTAAAAATCCTGCGGCTATCACAATGGGAACTAATGCTAACCAATAGGAAACGGATAGGCTTAAATAGGCAAGGTACCACAAGCCAATAAATGGTACGACCGTGTTTATAATCTGCCATACACTTTCTTTTGTCGTTGATTTTTCAAAAGGAGCAACTTGTTTTTTTAAAGTTTTCGTATTTTGTAAGGTCATTTTATTTGAATTCCCTTCCTTAGTTTCGTTATTAACCAAAGTATAAACGAAGGAATTTGTCCATGTTAGTAGCAGGTGTCATGTACAGGGTATGACAAATGTCACATTACGATAATATTTTTCATCAAAAAAGTGCCTGACACCAGATGTACCAGCACTTCTGGGTCATGACACTTTTTTTCTAATAATATTTTACGACTTAATTTGGGCCAATTACCCCTTCATCCTTTGCTATAAATCGCTTTTACCGTGAATCGGTGGGGCGATCAGTGCTAGTCACTGTTCGTTTTTTTCACTATATCAAGTATAATGGAGCATATTCAGATTATGCATACGATATTTCTTTCCGAGAAATCCTATAGATAAGCCGGATAATACAAAAAAACGAGGTTAATACATGAGCGAAAAAAGTTTTACGGATTATAATTTAAGTGAAGAAATCACAAGAGCACTTGCCATTTTAAAATACGACACTCCTACCGAGGTTCAAAGGGAAGTCATTCCATTAGCTTTGAATAATCAGGACCTGGTCGTGAAGTCGCAAACAGGCAGCGGCAAGACCGCCTCCTTTGCGATACCTATTTGCGACATGATGGAGTGGGAAGAAAGAAAGCCACAGGCCTTAATTCTTACCCCAACTAGAGAGCTTGCAGTACAAGTTCGTGAAGATGTAACCAACATCGGCCGATTTAAGCGGATTAAGGCAATGGCCGTTTATGGAAAAGAACCCTTTTCGAAGCAAAAAGAAGAATTGCAGCAAAAAACGCATGTCGTGGTAGGTACTCCGGGACGTGTTATGGACCATATCGACAGAGAAACCCTAATTCTAGACGAAATAAAGTATCTTATTATTGATGAAGCGGATGAGATGCTGAATATGGGTTTTATCGACGACGTTGAAGCCATCATCAAAGAGCTTCCTTCAGATAGAGTCACGATGGTATTCTCGGCTACCTTACCAAAGGATGTTGAAAACCTCTGCCATAAATATATGAACAATCCTGTGAATGTCGAGATTGCCTCTACTGGAGTCACGACAGATACGATTGAGCATCTGTTAATTGAAGGAAAAGAAGAAGACAAGCTATCGCTTCTAAAAGATGTGACGGTCGTTGAAAATCCAGACAGCTGTCTTATTTTTTGCCGAACAAAAGAACATGTAGATACCGTATATTCGGAATTGGAAAGCTCCAATTATTCTTGTGAACAACTCCATGGTGGATTGGAACAGCAAGATCGATTTGCGGTTATGGATGGCTTCAAAATGGGGAATTTTCGCTACCTCATCGCAACGGATGTTGCCGCACGAGGAATTGATATTGATAATGTAACCCTGGTCATCAATTATGACGTCCCTATGGAAAAAGAAAGCTATGTCCACCGAACAGGAAGAACGGGCCGTGCGGGTAATGAAGGAAAAGCGATTACGTTCGCCACACCGTATGAAGGAAAATTTGTCCGAGCAATTGAAAGATATATTGGCTTTGAGATCCCTAAAATGGAGGCTCCAAAACCTGCTGAAGTGGCTAGGGCAAAAGAGGCTTTCGAGGAAAAAATCAGCGGACGACGCGTCGTAAGAAATAATAAAACCGCTCGGATTAACCAAGGCATCACGAAACTCCATTTCAACGGTGGAAAAAAGAAGAAGATGCGCGCGGTTGATTTTGTTGGAACGATCGCAAAAATCCCAGGAGTCACAGCCGATGATATTGGCATTATCACCATCCAGGATCAAATGACCTACGTTGATATTCTTAATGGCAAGGGTTCCCTCGTCTTACAGGCGATGGAGAATGCAACGATTAAAGGAAAGAAACTAAAGGTTAGCAAGGCAATTAAATAATGAATGCTTTATTAAGGATGATTATGGGACTCATAATTGTCGTTTAGAGTTTTATAAATCCCTGCATGAAAAATTTTATGCAGGGATTTATAAAACAGAATATGAATACTCTATTTAATACCACGGCTTCAACCGGATTTAATCATACGTTTGATTAGTTTTTCATTCAATCAATAGGCCATGGAGAAACCCTTATAGATCGATGCTTAAAACCCATTTAATCATACGTTTGATTAGTTTTTTATTGAATCATCCATCGGTGTTACATGTTGGTTTCTTAATGTATTTATTTAGAACCTTTTAAGCAAATTTCATATGCCTCTTTAATACTTTTCCACTGGAGATGATTAGTTGATCCTACTAGGTAATCGGCATCACGAAGCGTGTTTCCAACTCCAACTGAAAACATTTCGCTTGAATTAATTGCCTCAATACCCGCTTGAGCATCTTCGATTCCAATCGACCTCTTTGGGCTTGCCTCTAATCCCTCACAAGCTGTTAGGAAAATTTCTGGATCTGGTTTGGACTTTTTAATTTTGGCTGCATCGGCAATAAAATCAAAAGCTCCTTCTAACCATAATGCCTTTAAAACCGTACCTGCATTTTTCGAAACGGAAGCTAGCCCAACTGGAATCCCTTCTGTTTTTATATCGGCAATTAATTCTAAGATTCCTGGCAAAACATCGTTGGGTGTTAATTGTTTTAATAAGTCACAATAATGGAGGGTTTTTTTATTCGCCATTTCTTCCTTTTCTACTATGGTGAAGTCGTTTTGTCGGTTTCCTTCTTTTAATATTAACTCTAGGGAATCCATACGGCTAACACCCTTTAACCGCTCATTAAAAACCTCATCTATTGTAATATCTAGCTCCTCAGCAAGTTGTTTCCACGCTAAATAATGAAAATGAGCGGTGTCCGTTATCACCCCATCAAGATCAAATACGACTGCCTCAATCACTTGATTTACCATACTCTATTCCCTCCTTTTTGAAGAAGCGCAGCAATATTACGAGAGGTTGTCTCAATATTCGTGTAGGCTCCATCCATAATTTTTTCAATTGGAAGTAATCCAGGAATCGTTGGAAAAATGGCATCAAACCCATATTCATAAAGTGCTTCACTGCCAACCCCCACACTTCCGCATATCGCAATAACTTTGGCCTGTGGCGGAGCACACGATGCAACGCCCATCGGTGCTTTGCCATAAAGGGTTTGCCCGTCTATTTTCCCTTCCCCAACGATCACGATGTCAGCATCCTGACAGATTTCCTTTACCCGTAATTGTTCAAGCATCAGGTCAATGCCTTTTTTAATAGTCGCGTTAGCAAATAGTATTAGGCCCGCACCCATGCCGCCGCCTGCACCACTTCCTGGAAGGTTGGTGACGTCTTTACCTAAATGACCGCAAGCCAGATGATAAAATTCACCCATTGCTTGATCAACTTCAAATAACATAGTTTCAGGCAGACCTTTTTGAGGTCCATACACATAAGTCGCACCATTTTGACCTGTCAGTGGATTATCCACGTCTGCCGCAATTGTTATTTTTACATGATCTAATCGTTTATCCCGATTTATATCAGACATCGAACATGTTTGAAACAAGTCTTGACCAATACCGTATACTATTTCGCTATTCTTATCGAAAAATTGGTAACCTAGTGCTAAAGCCATCCCCATTCCGCCATCATTTGTCCCACTTCCCCCAACTCCAATAATGAGTTCAACAGCGCCGCGGTTGATGGCATGCAAAATTAGTTCTCCCACACCATAAGAAGTTGTTTGTAATGGATTTCGTCGGTTTAATGGAACAAGATGCAATCCGCACGCTTCTGCCATTTCAATAAAGGCTTTTTTCCCATCGTTGGAAAAAGCGATTTTTGCCTTAACTGGTTCATGTAAAGGTCCCGTTACCGTGATGGTTTCCATTTTCCCGCCGGTTGCGGATGATAAAGCTTGAACGGTTCCTTCACCGCCATCTGCAATTGGCAGTAAATGATACTCTGCTTCAGGGAAAAATTTCATGAACCCAGCTTGGATTGCTTTTGCTACTTGATCTGCAGCTAGACTTTCTTTAAATGAATCTGGTGCAATAACAATTTTCATTGTTTTCTCCTTGATTTATGAATTCACTTCAATTCGATCAGTCAAAAGGTATTCAGTTCCGTTAATTTCTAGTAAAAGATTCGGTCCTAAATACTTTGAAACTACTACTTTCTCATGTGTCATAAAGATTTCTAACGGGCAATCCTGTATAGTTAACTTGAATTTTAGTTCAGACCAACTTGCTGGTAACCTAGGATCAAGTTTCAATCGATTATTTGTTAATGAAATATTAGCAAATCCAAACATAGCTGTAAGCCAGATCGCCCCAAGTGATGCAGCATGAAGCCCTTCGTCTGAAGAGTGTGGATTGGGACCCAAATCAATTAAGCATGCCTCCTGGAAAAAGCGGTAGGCAGCATCACTTTCATGACATCTTGCAGCGACAATGGCATGAATGGCTTTACTTAACGATGAATCATGAATGGTGTGCTCTTCGTAATAACTTAAGTTTTTCGAAACAACTTCGGATTCAAATAGTTCTGGAAACAAGTACATTAACATGACAACATCTGCTTGTTTTAATATTTGCATTTCATTGACTTCTGCCCGTGAGTAATCCAATAATATCCCTTGGCTGCCTTGATTTTCTTTATAGCGGGTTAGGTCAATCTCCGGCTTACTCAAGAAAGTATCATCCTGTGGAATGATTAGCTGCTCATTGGGTTTTGGTAAATACAAATGGTTGATGAAAGCTCGTCCCTGCTCCTTCAGCTGCTCATCAACTTCACCATATTGTTCCATAAAATAAAGGGCTTGCTCCACATTGTAATACGCCATATAGTTTGTATACGCATTATTGTCAATGTGTTCCGTATACTCATCAGGCCCGATGACATCCTTAATGGAAACCTGTCCATTCTCCAGTACTGCTCGGCTGATCCAAAACCGTGCCGTTTCTTTAAGTAGTGCTAGCCCCTCTTTTTTCATAAATTCTTCATCAAGTGTCGTTTGATAATATTGAACAACAGCATACGCTATATCTGCGACAATGTGATGCTCAGCTAATGCAGATGCGACCTTTTGCCGTTTTCCTGTTCTGATATTAATAGCGGCAAATTCAGGTGTTTCTTCTTCTCCAGTAAACGCACTTTCCCATGGGAACAATGCCCCCTCATAGCCATTCCGTGCAGCCTTTTCCTTTGCTTGCTGCAAATGTAAATATCGATAGATTAGTAGTTTCTTAGCCGTTTTCGGTTCTGTATAAAGATGAAATGGTTTAATAAATATCTCTGTATCCCAAAAAATATGTCCTTTGTAGCCTTCTCCAGTCAGACCCTTTGCGCCAATACTAAAACGTTCATCATGGGCTGGTGTCATAATCTCGAGATGATAAAGGGCAAAATCCATTGCCGTTTGATCAAATTTGTCAGTAGATGTAATCTGGATACGTTTTTGCTGCCAAAACTCATGCCATTTAAGCGCTGACATTTTCAGTAACGCATCGTATCCTATTGGTGAAATTTCATTTAATTCTTTGATACTCGCTGCCTCGGGGTCTTGCCCATCCTCCCCTTGATCAAGTGAGGTGAAAACAGTACCAAGTTTTTCAAAGATAAATGGAATGTTAACATTTAGGCCATGCTTAATGGTCGTATGGAGCTGGCGATTCTTCGCTGCAAATGAAACTTCGCTCTCAGCCGAGCATTTACAACGCGTTGCCAGCGCAATTGTATGTCCCGATTCCGTCGTTTTATAACCTCCCTGCATTACTTCTTCATCAAACACACGAACTTTTTCTTCAATTAAATGCTGTTTCCCAAAATTGGTCTGCTGAGCATTAATTCCAGTTACAATTTTGATATTAGCAGATTGATCTAAGCTCGTAACAGTCATTTTTGATGCGAATACATGCAGGTTGTTTTTCGCGACAAAACGTTGGAAAACAAATCGAAATCGTGCCCCGCCTCTGTTTTTCCACAATAACTCACGTTTTAATTCCCCTGTTGCAAGATTTAAGAAGCGTTTATAGGAAAGAATCTCCCCATTTAAAAGAGAGAAAATCTCGTTATCAATCTCGATTCTTATACCTGCCAAATCAGGCAAATTCACTAAATCTGATGGTTCGTTTTCAGCTGCTTTATTATAAATACCAGCAACATACATACCACGTGTTTGTTCAAAATAATCTTCATCATACGAAGCACGCAAGCCTAGGTAGCCATTTCCTAATGTCATTAAACTAGCAAATTTATTGATGGAATGTAAATCAAATTTATTTTCGTAGATTATTTGTTCATTTATCATAAGGATACACTTTCACCCTTTTCAGCAGATTGATATAGAGCTTCTATTAGTTGTTGGATAATGTATCCTTGTTTTCCGTCTGCAACCATGACATCTTTTCCTAAACACTTATCTATAAAAGCAGACATACTTTTATGATGGCGGTCCGTGTCTGCCTCTTCTCTTGATAATAACGAGACCAACTCTCCGCTCTCATCCGTATAGATTTGGGCAGGAAACAGGGTTGCTCCTGCTTGATCCCCGCAAAACTCAACATTCATGACAGATGTCTCTTTGATATTTAAGGCAAAGGAGGTTTCTAGTTGTAAAAGGCGGCCTCCTTCTAATTCTATAAATCCAAAAAGGGAATCTTCCACTTTAAATTTCTGTGGATCCCATTCTCCCAGTGTGCCTTGGGTTTTCTTTGTTCCAATCTTTTGATACATTTTCGCCGTAACCTTCTCTATTTTCGGAAAGCCAAGTACATATAAAGCGGCGTCCAACATATGTGCCCCTAAATCGATAAGAGGTCCTCCACCTTGAATTTCTTTATCTGTAAAAGTCCCCCAGCCAGGGATTCCACAGCGTCTTAGAGCTTTTGCCTTCGTAACATAGATGTCACCAAGCACACCATTTTCAACACTTTCACGTAAAATTCTCACATCATCAGCAAATCGATGGTGAAAATTATAAGCTAGAATACAGTCGTTTTTTTGAGCAGCAATCTGCATATCTTTTGCTTCAGCGGAAGAAATTGCAGGAGGTTTTTCACACATAACATCGCACCCAAATTCCAAGGCTCGCATCACATTTTCATAATGATACTTATTTGGCGTGCAGACACTAACAATATCCGGTTTTTCCATTGCAAACATTTCAGCAGCATCTGTGTAAACACGAGGAATACCATTCCGTTCAGCAAAACTCCTTGCCCGGTCAAAGTTTGGACTAACAACTGCGACTATTTCTAGTTCTTCGCGTGCTTGATAGTTAGGAATATGCACCTTTTCCGCTACTTGTCCTCCGCCGATGATCGCAACTCTCTTTTTGATCACGATTTAACCCCTCTCAAATTAATGATTCTTGAAGGTGACGTAAGGCATTAATATATTCTGCTTCCGGGTCGTTGCCTCTGACACGGCATTCAATTGTTAAGAATCCGTTATAGCCGTCTTCCTTTAACTGATTGAAATGCTTTTTGAAATCCAGCGAGCCGCTTCCCGGTTGATAACGGTGATTATCCGCCAGATGAATATGACCAACTAAATCACGATTCTGGTGCAAGGCTTCAGAAATATCATCTTCTTCAATATTCATATGATAAAAATCAGCAATGATTTTAACGTTTTTCAACTCATTTTCTTCTATATAACTTCTTGCATCTGCAAGGGTGTTTATCATATGATCTTGATAACGATTTAATGGCTCTAAGAATATAGTTGTGCTCGTTTCTTCTGCTACTTTATCCAGGTAAATCAGGGAATCACTTACAGCTTTTCTATCACCTGCCTGGCTTCGTGGTGAAACCATTGGCGGTAATCGGAAGGTAAACATGCCCCATGCAGCTGGAACTACGATGCCTTTTCCTCCGACTTCCTTGAGCGCTTCTAGAATTTGTTTAATTTCTGCTAAGCCGTTTAAGCGTCGTTCTTCAATAAAGTCCCCTATCCAGCCTGTATACCCACCACATGCTGTCGTAACCGGAATGCCTGTTTCTGCAATCGCTTCTTTTACTTCATCTAAATGATCGACTAAAAATTTGCCGTCTATTTCAAAGCCTTCAAAGCCTACTTCTTTTAAGTATCTAAACTTTTCTTTAATATCTTCAGGAAAAAACGCTTGGTTTTGTGTACCGATCTTCACAAATATCTCCTCCTACTGGTGTATGACTGAAATCCATATCATTCTTTTTATGTATGGATTTCAATCAGATTGTAACTGAGACGAACGCATTTAAATAAACGATTATTTTTTATATTCGATTCCCATCTTAATACTTAGCTCAGGGTGTTGGTCCACATATTCCATGTATGCTTCTGCACTGTTTTCAAAAGTAACGATTGGTTGAATAATATCTTCACAATTAAGATAACCGTTCATTAACAATTCCCAGCATGTATCTTCAATTCGCTTACGATTCCAGCGAGGATAATCAGGATTAGGTTCACTAGCAGCACGTGAGAAGACAATTTTGGCATTGTTAAAATGAGCTTCACGGCCAAAATTTAATCCTGCAGGGAATGGTTTTCCAAAAGCGACATAAGAAATAATTCCGCCATAGGCAATTCCTTTTAATGCATCCTGAAGCGCTGCAGAATTTCCACTTGTTTCAATAATGGAGTCAGCACCCATTTTATTTGTTAGCTTTTTCACTTCATATCCTACATCACAAGAAGTAGGGTCGAAACAAACATCCGCACCATTGCGAAGAGCTATATCACAGCGATGTTCAATAGGGTCAACACCCACAACAATACTCGCTCCCGCTTTCTTCGCTAGTTGAATGGCGATTTGACCGATTGCTCCTAATCCTACAATCACAACAACATCACCGGCACGAACATGTGCATCACGCACACCGCTCAAAGCAAATTGTGCAGGGTCATAGCAAACCGCATTTTGCCATTTTGCTCCCTCTGGCATTTTGCGTAATCTGTGGTTATTTATAGCATTCACAATAACAGTCTCCATAATCGGTCCATACGTACATACCGTTTCGCCCATATGGTACTCTGTTACATCACTGCCAATTTCAACAATCTTACCAACTACCATGTTACCAAGCTGAAATTCACCAAACACGATTCCAGGTGCTGAACCCTCTTCACGAGGCATGAACATGCGCCATTCTTCATTAAAATTCTCACCCATAAAAGGTGTTTGACCACGGAAGTCGATTACTTCAGTACCGTGTTTAGGTGCAGCAAAATCCACATCAATTTTCACTTCATTTGGTTGTACATGGCGATCTTCATATTCTACTAATTCCGCTTTTCTTGGTTCTACAGCTACTAACTTTTTCATGATTACATTACTTCCTCTCGTCTTTTCAAGTTTATTAACCTTTGACCCCGCCTGCTGTTGCATCTCCTTTAATAAAGCGCTCGGAAATGGCATACATAATGACAACTGGTAATGCTGTTACAAGCGATGCTGCCATCATTCGTCCCCAAACATAATCTGGTGTACTGAACAGTGCATTTAATCCAATGGGTAAAGTGAAATTTGCTGAATCGGATAAGAAAATGGATGCAAACAAATAGTCATTCCATCCAATCATAAAGGCATATACAAATACCGAAATGATACCGGAAAGAGATAATGGAATAATGATATGGAAAATAATCTGAACCCGGTTTAATCCGTCAATCATCGCGGCTTCTTCTAAGTCAACTGGAATGGTATCAAAGTAACTTTTTAACATGAAGATAGCAGTTGGTAATGTTTGCACAATCATCGTAATGATTAGAGAAGTTTTTGTATCATATAAACCTAATCCTGAAATGATTTTAAATAAAGGCACGACAAGCAAAATACCTGAAAACATATAAACTGTGTAAAAGCTGGCATTAATCGTAACTCTGCCTTTAAAGTTAAGTTTTGAAAGAGCATATGCTCCAAAAATACCAATGGCAACGGACAATATCGATGCGGTTAAAGACACGACTAAACTATTATTAAAATAGGAAAGATATGGGAAGATATCCGGATTGAAGATATCGAGATAATGCTGTAATGTCCATTCTTTTGGAAGGAATGTCGGATTTGTGGAAACGGCTTCCTTCGAACTTTTGAAGGATGTCATCAACATAATGAAAAATGGAAACAGACACAAAGTTAAAATTGCTATAAGGGCCGTGTAAAACCCTGCCGTTTTTGCTACTTTGTTCTTTTTACTGCTAGCCATTGCCATTTAAATTCACCCGCTTTCTTGCAATCATAATGACAATAAAGAGAATAATGAACAATATCACGGAAATTGATGCTGCTTTGCCTAAATCGTTAAACGCAAAAGCTGTTTTATACAAGTAAATTCCGAGAATATCTACTTTATTTGTTAAAAGGTATACATCTGTGAACATATAGAACATCCAAATTGAACGTAGTGTTATTACAGTTAACAAGACTGGCATGATTGCTGGTAACGTTACAATTTTGAATTTACCCCAAGCACTGGCACCATCAATTTCGGCCGCTTCATACAAAGAAGAATCAATGGTTTGAAGGATAGCCAAAAACGAAATGAAAGCGTACGGGAAGTACCTCCAAATTGCAAAAAGCGATACTAAGAAAAAGCTGCTAATCGGGTTGTCAAACCAGAGAGGTGCCTGATCAAACAAGTGTAAAACGTCATCTCCCAAATAATTAACAACACCATAGCCGTTATTAAACATATATTTCCACGCAAAAACTAATGAAATCGATGGTGTTACATAAGACAAAATAATTAAAGATCGAGCAGTTTTACGAAATTTAAAGGGGCGATTAAAGAAAATTGCAATCCCTAATCCAACTGCCGTGCTGCCACCAACTGTAAGCAGCATGTACAAAAGAGTAATCCCTAATGATTTAAAAAACTCAGCATCTGTAAGGATATCTATATAGTTTTTTAATCCTACAAAAGTGGCGCTTAATCTCGGATTAATGGGTTGATCAAAGAAACTGATTTGAATATTTGCTACCATTGGATATGCAACTAACAATAGAAGCAAGAAGATACTTGGAAAAAGTAAAGCTAATGCCAATTTTATATCCGTTTTTTTTCTTATATTCGTTTTCATGTTACCCTCCCTATGGAGAACTAATTTATTCTTTCTTTAAAACATCTTCGAGTGTTTTTTCAGCTTTTTTCATTTCACTATTGATATCTTTTTCGCCAACCGTGATATTGTTAACCAATTTAGGAATAGCTCCTGAACTAGTTACATCACCCATTTTCAAGAAATTTTTACTATCAACTAAACCAAATACTTGAATGTCATTAAAGGATGACGCAATTTCTGTTGATAGTTCACCAAATGCTTTTACTACTTCATTTGCCTGATAGTTTTCATTTTCAGTTACGAGTTTGCTCACTGGTTGAGCGCCCCCTGGAGACATTAAAACCCATTTTGTCATGTTTTCAGGTTTTGACATGAACGCAACAAATTTACTAGCAGCTTCTTTTTGGTCTTCTTCTAAAAAAGAAGAAATGGTTAATGCAGAAACAGTTCCGAAAACAGCTTTTGTCTTCTCATTTGGAATAGAAAATCCAATATTTTGGGAATTTCCTTCTTCAAATACAGGAGGAAGAATATAAGTTGAATAAATCGCCATAAGCGCAGTACCGTTCATGAAAGCATCTTTTACTTCCGTGGTATCATTAGATCCAGGCATAGTGTACTGAGACAATTTTTTATAATAAGTTAATGCCTCTTTCATTTCTGGTGTATTCATATTTAACTTACCTTTGTTGTCTAACACATTCGCATTATTTGAAAGTGCAAATTGAGAAAAGGCTTGTTCAGAGAATCCGCCTTCTACTGTCGGCATGGCAATACCATATTTTTTATTCTCTTTATCCGTAAATGCTTTAGCAATTGTGATTACATCATCCCAATTTTTTGGTTCTTTAAATCCTTTTGCTGAGAGCTTTTCTTTGTTGTACCAGATACCTTGAACCCAGCCGCTCATTGGAACACCTGTATAGCTTTTTCCATCTTCAGTACTCATTAACTTCAATGCACCGTCATAGTAATTCTTTTCACCGACCTGAGTAATAATCTTTTTAACGGCATCTTTGTCAATCAGGACCTCTTTATCCATTACTTTTGCATAATCCTGTCCTACTTCAATTACAGTTGGAAGTTTGCCTGCACTTGCTAAAGTAATAATTTTAGTATTATAAGAATCTTCTTCTACAGGAATTTGTTTTATTTTTATATCTGGATTTTCCTTTTCGAATGTTGCAACCAATTCGTTAATTACTGCCAAACGCTCTTGTTCAACAGAGGAGTGCATAAATTCGATTGTTGTTTTTCCATCCGCATTCTGATTACTGCCACATGCAGTTAATGCAAAAGCTACTAACAAAATGATTGCTAGACTTAAGCCCTTTTTAAACAAACTAATTCCCCCTAGTCAAATGGTCTTAACCACATGAATTCATATGGCTTTAACATCAATTCTTCATGAAATTCCACTTTATCGCCATTAACAATATTTATAAATCTGCCTGTTATTCCACACTTAACTGTTTCATTTGTAAGATTGTTTACTACTATAATGCTATCATCATGTTGATGTACCCTTTTAAAAGCAAACACTTTCTCTCCGAGATCGATGACTTCCATTGCTGCATTTGGATGGAAAAGGGTTTCGTTTTTACGAGATTGAAGAATTTTTGTTAACTCAGAAAAAACTTTGTATCGTAAAGAATCTGTATTGGCTAATTCCTTCTCAATCTCTGTTAAGTTGTATTTTTGTCGATTAATAGAGCGGTTCATTCCTGTTTTTGAAACACCGTCATAGTCATTTCTAGATCCCAGGACGCTTTGAATATAAACAGCTGGTACACCAGGAAGAGTTAATAGAATAGAATGAGCGACTAAAAATCTTTTTACTCTGATCTCATCATCATCCGATTGCTTATTTAACGCATCCATATAAGTGACGTTAATTTCGTATGGACTTTCACTTCCATTCGGGTTTTTCTTGTAATTAACCAAGGCCCCTTCTTTCTTTAAGTCCTCTACCATCGCTAAAATTTCTTCTTCTGGAATAATGCCGCGAATCGGATTTAGCCCAATTCCATCATGGGAAGCTAGGAAGTTAAAAAATGTTGTTTCCTTTCCCGTTGGCGGCAGCTTGCTCGCCCATTTAGTGAGTGCGACTCCATTTCCATTGTGAAGGGCATTCAGAACTAAAGGCGGCAGTGGAAACTGATAGACCATATGAGCCTCATCATCGCCATTTCCAAAATAGGCCACGTTATCTTTATGCGGTACATTGGTTTCTGTTATGATAACCGTTCCTTTAGCTGCTTCCTCTACAACATCCCGGAACAGTTTAACAATCTCATGTGTCTTTTCATGATGGATACAAGTTGTTCCAACCTCTTTCCACATAAATCCAATTGCATCCAATCGAATATATTCTGCCCCTTGCTCTAAATAAAAAAGCAAAACGTCGATCATCTTTAACAGAACCTGTGGATTACTAAAATTCAAATCGATTTGATCTTCACTGAAGGTTGTCCATATATGTTTTTCCTCGCCGTTTTTTTGAGTGAATTTTGTTAATAAAGGAAGAGCTCTAGGTCTAGTAACTGCACTTAAATCAATAGTTGGATCCATTTCAACGAAAAAATTCTGATATTCAGGATTACCATTTAAGTATTCTTGGAACCAGTCACTTTTTGCCGAAATATGATTGCAAACATCATCAAACATAATTCTTGCTGATTTTGATAAATTACCAACCTGTTCCCAATTACCGAGGATCGGATTTACTTTTTTATAATCAATGACAGAAAAGCCATCATCTGATGAATAAGGATAAAAAGGTAACAGATGAACAATTTCAAATTTGTCTGCTAGATATTGGTCAAACATTTTCTTGAAAGTATCTAAAGTTGGGTTATTATTTTCATAGAATTGATCCCCATAAGTAATTAATACCAGATCTTTCTCATCCCAATTTTGTTTTCTTGGCTTAAGAGATTTTGTTTTTGTTTTTGCAATGCTTTCCTTTATGCTTTTCCAAATTGGTACAATATCTTGATTTTCATAGATAAATGAAAGTCTTTCTTTGATCTTTTTCATAAATTCCTCCTGTATGGTACCGCTCCCAGTTATGATAAAAAAATATAAATTCGTAGAATTAATATTTAATGGTACCGCTCCCAGCAATGGGTAAAAAAATATATATTTATTAAATTGATATTCCTATGGTACCGCTCCCACAATATAATATAGAAAACGTTTTCTGTCAACACTAATACTTCTGTATTTTTATATCTGTGGATGCTGGTCGTACGAAAATATTAATATAGTACCACCGAAAAATTTCTATTGCTACATTTGTCATTCATCAATATAATGAATCCTATATTGCTCCCACCCCAAACAATAGTCCTAACTCCCACAAATAAAAACGTATTCATAATAAAACAGGATAGCTACATGGTTTTTACTAGCTACCTTCCATTAAAATTCCTATACCAGAAAAGTTTATAAGAGAGGGGGAGAAATAATGGTTCACACTATTTATGATATAGCACGTGTTGCAAATGTTTCAAAATCTACTGTATCTCGTGTGCTTAATAATCAAACTAATATTTCTGAGGAAGCTCGGGAACGTGTATTAAAAGCAATTGAAGAATTAAATTACCAGCCTAGCAAATTGGCCCGTGCCCTTTCTTCAGGTTTTGATGCCATTATGGTTGTTTCGCGATCTGCAAAAACAACCGCTAACAATCCATTTTTCTCTGAGATTATACACAGAATTTCTTCAAATGCGGAGGAAGAAAATTTTGACGTAATTATACAGACATCGAGAAACAGTAAAGATGAACTTGAAAAATGCATCACTAAAATAAAGGAAAAAATGATCAAAGGAATTATCATGTTAAGTTCTCCTGCAAATGAAGACTTTTTCAAACAATTAGATGTTTTTAACATTCCAATTGTTGTTATTGGAAGAGTTGACGGGGAATATACCAATATCTTTTCCGTGGACACAGATAACTACCAAGATAGTTATAATTTAACTAAATTTTTAATTGAGCAAGGACATAAGGAAATAGCTTGTCTACACTCACCACTTGATTACCATGTTTCAATCGATCGATTAGAAGGATATAAAGACTGTTTAAAAGATTTAAGCGTTCCATTAAAAGAAGAATGGATCATAAATAGTGGTTACACAGTTAACACAGCATATGATTCTGCTACAAGTCTGCTTCTTTCTCAGCATCGTCCCACTGCCGTTTTTGCAACAGATGATTTAAAGGTATTGAGTCTTTATAAATCTGCTTTAGAAAATGGAATTTCTATTCCAAACGACATATCCATTGTTGGATACAGTAGTCCTAACATTTCAGCATTTCTGTCACCATCGTTAACAAGGATAGAAATCCCAGTAAAAAAATTAGGAGATGCTGGTACTAAACTCCTTTTTGATAAAATTAAAGAAAACAAAGCCATAAATAGTCCAAAAATAGTGCCTACCGAAATGATCATTCAGAACTCCGTAGCAAATATTATCAAGTCTAATAAATAGAGGAATGGGATACCGTTATCAGACGGTATCCTTTTTTTACAGGTCACAATTAGTTACTTTGCCTATTCTGAAAAACCACAATTTCATCTCTAAATACTACCAGTAACACATACATGTAAAGGTACACACCGAAACCCCTGTCCATTATAAACATTAAAAAATTATAGGGTCTATTGGAAGTGAGTAAATATAAAAGAGTAGATATTGGAAGAATATATGGTAAAAAAATTAAAAACGTCAGGAGGTCAGGTATGCAGGGTAGAGTTTTCTTCAAGTTGCTAATGTTTGTGCTATTTGTAGTATTAATAACCACTAGCGAACAAAGTAAAGACGTACAAGCTTTCACCAATCAAGTGCTGCAAAGAGGTTCAGCCGGAGAAGACGTGATTGAGTTGCAGTCACGACTCAAATATAACGGCTTTTATACAAGTGAGGTAGACGGTGTATTTGGCTGGAATACATACTGGGCCGTACGGAATTTTCAAGATCAATTCGGTCTGCCTGTTGATGGTGTTGTCGGGGCAAAAACAAAAGCAGCTATTGTTAAAGCGACTAAGTATGAGCCAGGATCATCAAGTAATAATAACAATTCCGCTAATGTACCTAACGGTTATTCTCAAAATGATATTCAATTGATGTCAAACGCAGTATACGGGGAATCACGCGGAGAGGAATACACAGGTCAAGTTGCTGTTGCAGCAGTTATTTTGAACCGAGTCAGCCACACATCGTTCCCAAATACGGTTGCAGGTGTCATCTATCAACCGGGGGCCTTTACTGCGGTTGCGGATGGACAGATTAATTTAACACCAAATGCAACTGCGAAAAAAGCGGTCCTAGATGCCATTAACGGCTGGGATCCTAGCGGCGAAGCCATTTACTATTTTAATCCTGATACCGCGACAAGTGGTTGGATATGGAGTCGACCACAAATCAAAAAAATCGGTAAACATATATTTTGTAAATAGCTGTTTTATCTATAACAAAAAAAAAGACTTCAAAGCTATTTAAAGCTTTCAAGTCTTTTTTGATGGATGTATTTATGATGGGCCTAAATGGACTCGAACCATCGACCTCACGCTTATCAGGCGTGCGCTCTAACCAGCTGAGCTATAGGCCCAAAATTAAAATGGAGCGGGTGAAGAGAATCGAACTCTCATCATCAGCTTGGAAGGCTGAGGTTTTACCACTAAACTACACCCGCGTTGAAAAAACAAGAAAAATGGCTGGGCTAGCTGGATTTGAACCAACGCATGTCGCAGTCAAAGTGCGATGCCTTACCGCTTGGCTATAGCCCAATATTAATAATAAATGGGGCGACTGATGGGAATCGAACCCACGAATGCCTGAACCACAATCAGGTGCGTTAACCACTTCGCCACAATCGCCAAAATCTATAAATTAATAGTAGGTACCCTACTAGAAAAAAATGGCGGTCCGGACGGGACTCGAACCCGCGACCTCCTGCGTGACAGGCAGGCATTCTAACCAACTGAACTACCGGACCATATTGCGGGGACAGGATTTGAACCTGCGACCTTCGGGTTATGAGCCCGACGAGCTACCAGACTGCTCCACCCCGCGACAATAGAAATTATATTTTAATGAAATTTATGGAGGAGGAAGAGGGATTCGAACCCCCGCGCGGTATGACCCGCCTGTCGGTTTTCAAGACCGATCCCTTCAGCCAAACTTGGGTATTCCTCCAGTTAAAAATAAGCAAAAACATTTGGTAGCGGCGAAGGGAGTCGAACCCCCGACCTTTCGGGTATGAACCGAACGCTCTAGCCAGCTGAGCTACACCGCCAAAAAACAAATATTATAATGGTGGAGGATGACGGGCTCGAACCGCCGACCCTCTGCTTGTAAGGCAGATGCTCTCCCAGCTGAGCTAATCCTCCACTATATTGGAAGTTATTTTACACAAACTCGTAAAAAACTTTGGTGACCCCTACGGGACTCGAACCCGTGTTACCTCCGTGAAAGGGAGGTGTCTTAACCGCTTGACCAAGGGGCCATCTATTAATATTACTCAAAAATAATAGCCCCAATTGGGGCTAGCCCGGCAGCGTCCTACTCTCACAGGGACGCGTGTCCCAACTACCATCGGCGCTGAGAAGCTTAACTTCCGTGTTCGGTATGGGAACGGGTGTGACCTTCTCGCCATTTCTGCCAGACTATATGAGGGTTTCATTCCCTCAAAACTAGATAATTGACAATCATCATATAAAATTTTGGTTAAGTCCTCGAACGATTAGT
>NZ_JAGGQR010000037.1:0-44187 GCF_018613205.1 Bacillus sp. ISL-46 | reverse complement strand
AAGGCATACTCGTTTTTACAAACTTCTTCTGCATTATCTAGTTTTGAGGGAATGAAAAAAAAAAAAATTCCTCTTGAAAAATATGAAAAAGACATTATAATAAAATAGTGTCGTATAAATGGTCTGGCAATAATGGCGAGAAGGTCACACCCGTTCCCATACCGAACACGGAAGTTAAGCTTCTCAGCGCCGATGGTAGTTGGGACATGCGTCCCTGTGAGAGTAGGACGTTGCCAGGCTGTAATATTATTATTCCGCAGTAGCTCAGTGGTAGAGCTATCGGCTGTTAACCGATCGGTCGTAGGTTCGAGTCCTACCTGCGGAGCCATTATGGAGAGCTGTCCGAGTGGCCGAAGGAGCACGATTGGAAATCGTGTAGGCGGGTAACCCTGTCTCAAGGGTTCAAATCCCTTGCTCTCCGCCATAATTTCTTTAAAAGATATGGCCCCTTGGTCAAGCGGTTAAGACACCTCCCTTTCACGGAGGTAACACGGGTTCGAGTCCCGTAGGGGTCACCATTGATTTGTGGAGGATTAGCTCAGCTGGGAGAGCATCTGCCTTACAAGCAGAGGGTCGGCGGTTCGAGCCCGTCATCCTCCACCATATTTTCAAAAATGTTATATTTTCATTGTCGCGGGGTGGAGCAGTCCGGTAGCTCGTCGGGCTCATAACCCGAAGGTCGCAGGTTCAAATCCTGTCCCCGCAATTGGTCTGGTAGTTCAGTTGGTTAGAATGCCTGCCTGTCACGCAGGAGGTCGCGGGTTCGAGTCCCGTCCAGACCGCCATTAATGTTGGCTCAGTAGCTCAGTCGGTAGAGCAGATTGCTCACTTCACTGGAAATGCTTCTGCGGCAATCTGCGAGAAAGAACGAAAGTTCTTTTGAGCAAAGGACTTAACAAGAATGGTTGTAGGATGTAATCCTAATATGGCTCAGTAGCTCAGTCGGTAGAGCAAAGGACTGAAAATCCTTGTGTCGGCGGTTCGATTCCGTCCTGAGCCACCATTTAAACTAAAAAAATGCCGGGGTAGCTCAATTGGTAGAGCAACTGACTTGTAATCAGTAGGTTGGGGGTTCAAGTCCTCTCGCCGGCACCAGAAGTTACACAGTGAATATAATATGTGGAGGGGTAGCGAAGTGGCTAAACGCGGCGGACTGTAAATCCGCTCCCTTCGGGTTCGGCGGTTCGAATCCGTCCCCCTCCACCATTTATAGGGGTATAGTTTAAAGGTAGAACGAAGGTCTCCAAAACCTTTGGTGTGGGTTCAATTCCTACTACCCCTGCCAATTATATTGTGGCGATTGTGGCGAAGTGGTTAACGCACCTGATTGTGGTTCAGGCATTCGTGGGTTCGATTCCCATCAGTCGCCCCATAATATTATTATTAAATAATTAGAATAACATTGGGCTATAGCCAAGCGGTAAGGCATCGCACTTTGACTGCGACATGCGTTGGTTCAAATCCAGCTAGCCCAGCCAATTTGCGGAAGTAGTTCAGTGGTAGAACATCACCTTGCCAAGGTGGGGGTCGCGGGTTCGAATCCCGTCTTCCGCTCCAATGTATATGGCGGCATAGCCAAGTGGTAAGGCAGAGGTCTGCAAAACCTTTACCACCGGTTCGAATCCGGTTGCCGCCTCCATAAAACATTTGCTAGGTATGGATAAAAACAGGTAATTAGATTTTGCCGGGGTGGCGGAACTGGCAGACGCACAGGACTTAAAATCCTGCGGTAGGTGACTACCGTACCGGTTCGATTCCGGTCCTCGGCATTGCTTTATCAAAACAATTTTATACGCGCCGGTGTGGCGGAATTGGCAGACGCGCACGACTCAAAATCGTGTTCCGTGAGGAGTATCGGTTCGACCCCGATCACCGGTATCAATTTGTTTACGAAAGAAAAACGAGAATGCTCGTCATATCAACGTTTTAAGCGTTCCTGCTACGGTAGGGACGCTTTTTTCGTTGCCCTAAAAACCGTCTACGAATAAGTTCAAATCTGACGCACCTGTTAATACGCAGTGGAGGTCGACTGATCGATGAGCAGGAGAAAAAACGAGTTAAATCAACGGGAAATACGGATTATGGAAACAAAGGTGAAGACTTACGTAGAGTCGTTTGCCGCTGCATTGGATTTATTTCTAAAAGACTGTGAGGTACGTAATTTACGTCCACATACCATTCGTTACTATCAAAATGAAATCCACGCATGTTTGAATCAACTAAGGGAGCAGGGGATTAACGTTGAAACGTTGTCGCCCGTACTTGTTACACAGGAACATATAAAAGAAAATGTAATTGCATATATGCGTCATCAAAAGGGTTTACGAATAGTGACGATTAATACACGATTACGAGCATTACGGGCGTTCTTTAACTATCTGTTTAAGGCGAAACATATTCCACAAAATCCTTTTGATGGCATTACGTTATTGAAAGATAGGAAGACAGTAATAGCGACATTTTCGAAGGAACAGCTCAATAAGCTATTTAAGCAACCAGATTTAAAAACTTTCACTGGAGTTCGTGATTACACGATACTAATGCTGTTATTGGAAACTGGTATACGTGCTAGCGAATTGGTAGGCATATCGATTGAGGACATTCTATGGGAAGATGATTTAATCATAATTAGACAATCTAAAAGTTATCGTCAACGACAAGTACCTATTACGAAACCAATGAGGCAACAACTGAAGAAGTATATCACTATACGAGGTAGCATTGAGACGAATGCTTTGTTTGTCACAGTCGATAGCAATCCGTTGTCTAAACGTGGCCTTCAGAATCAGATAAAGAAGTATGGAAATGAAGCTGGAATTAAAGGAGTTCGATGCAGTCCTCATACATTTCGTCATACGTTTGCCAAATTGTCGGTGCAGAACGGTGCGAACATATTTGAGTTGCAAGCAATCTTAGGACATACTTCGTTTGAGATAGTTAAGACATACGTTAACCTTTTCGGGAATGACGTAAGAGATCGGCATAGGGAATTTTCACCGTTAAGGATGTTGGATAACTTAATCAACCCTTGACTGATAAAAGTAGAAATTTACGCCATACGAATAGGGTTTGTCTTCAACTTATTTTCCGCCATTGGCATATGAATATGGTGCGTCGTAACGTTCAAAAAAACGAACTTGGACGTGCAGAATCAGCACAGCCCTCATTCACCGTTGAATTACGAATTTAAGTAAGCCCGATAGCTTACGTCACCTTAACGGGTGGCGTTTTTTCTTGTTAAACTAACGTGGCAGGTTAACTTAATAAGATACAGGGATTACCCTTACAAAAATCGAATATATAATTTTAAGGGGTGATCAATATTGAATAGAAAAATTGCTATCTCTTTATTTTCTTTGTTTCTCTTTTTAGCTTGGCTTCTTTGGGGAATTTATGTTTCTACTGGAGAAGAGTGGTTGACAGTCCTTTATATTGAGCAAACAAGTGAGGATACCTTCGTTGCCAGAGTTTCAGATATAAAAGTATTAATTGGTGCAATTGCATCAATACTCATTGGATTTACTCTTTATTTGATTAGCAGAAAAAAGTAAATGTTATTGGGCTAACGGGGGCATTACTGGAACAACGGTAATGCTTTTTTCTTATTGAAGTAACGGGGCAGGATAGTTTAACCAAATATTTCTAGTATTTTTGTAATAAGAGGATAATTCGTCAAATAAGATAGAAAAAGAAAATTTCTATAACAAGAGGGGTTTAACGTGAAGAAAACAAATAATAAATCCATCGCTGCACTTACGTTGGGCATATTATCAATAATAGTGCCTTACATTGGTTTAGTCCTTGGTATTATTGGGCTTGTTTTATCATCTAAAAGTATTGTAGAGATTGATAATTTAAGTGAAAATGGTAGAGGTTTGGCAATTTCAGGAAAGGTTTGTAGCATAGTAGGAATAAGTCTTCACGCCCTTCTAATTTTACTGATGATTTTGTCAATAAGTGTTTATTACATTACTGAACCCTCAAAGTAATTTTAACTAACTGGTTACTTATGTTTAACAAAGAGTCGTATCTGCGGCTCTTTTTCTTGTTCCACTAACGGAGCAGGTTTGTGAAATAAATTTTTATAAAAGTATCTGGATAAGTGGGTAAAAAAGCACACACCATAAATAAGGAGGTGATATAATGAAAAACCCAAAATTATTTTATTTCGCTTTACTAATTTTACCTTGGCTAACAGTTCCATTCTTTGGTCGAAATTCATTAAAAAAATTTCTTCCAGCATCAATATTTATAGCAACATTCAACAAAGCAATAAATTTATACGGTGAAAAGAAAAAATGGTGGCGATTTTATAAGGTAGTGCCACCATTGGATGGTATGACCTTTTTTAATTTCGGTCCATATATTGTTACAAGTCTTTGGATGTTAAAACTGACTTTTGGTAAATTCCCATTGTATATAATTTCTAACCTAATTCTTCACATTAGTTTTACATTTTTAGGTGGATTAAAATTGTTAGACCGTTATAAAATTGGTTCCTTAGTAAAATTAACAAAATTTCAATTCTTAGTAGTTAACTCTTTAAGGGCATTATTGCTTTATGGTTTTCAATTTATAAATAATTTTAGTCATAATACAAAAAGCTTTTCTAACAAGTAATCAAATTATCACAAATTTCCTAAAAATAAAAGCACTGAATCTTGTTCTTATATATGGCACATTGTGAAAGTTTTCACTTAAAGTAACGGGTGCTTTAATTGAATAAGAAAGTTAAAGACTGCTGAAAAAGTGGTCTTTTATTTTTTTTACAATTAGAACGTTTGTTCGTGTGCGATGGTAACGAAGGAGATGAACGAAATGACAATACGTGATCGAGGAAAACTTAAATGGCAGCCTGCGTCCTTTTTACCGTTAGCATTCGAAATGCAGCGTGAGATGTTTAAGGACCAGGAACGACAAGCACGGCCAATAATAGACGAAAATCAAGCGGAGGAATTCGATCAGCGGATATGCTATGCGATGGAGTTTAACCTTGCGGTAAAGATAACCGTCTGGGACGATGGCTTTACGTTGGATATAAATGGACGTGTTCATTACGTTGACCCGATTACGCACCAGCTTCGAATTGAAGTCGAGATTGGCGAATACCACCGGATTGCGTTGAAGGATGTGGTCGGAGTTCAGGTCGTTCTTTAGATAATAAAGAAAAGCCCTTTTTAGGGCTCTTCGATAATATCAATTCTTAGAAATCCTCTCAATTTTATAGGTATAAACAAAACCACTTGTTACAACCGATCCACTTGTTTCACCGCAATAAGGGCAATCTATATACTCTCGCTCTTTACCTCCTGGAACACCCATATCAGTAACTTTGTAGTTAAAATCTTTGCCGCATTTTTGGCAGGTCTCAGTGTTCATAAAAATAACCTCCTGTTTTTCATTACATACACAATTATAATTCTTCTTGTTAGAGCATATTCCTTCTCTATTTACCGCTATAATTGATTAGAATGGCCTCTAAACATTGTATTTAAGGTAATTATTGCAGATTAACTATATAGTAAACGATTTATGCCGCATAGAAGTTGATGATGAGATTGCGTTCCACACGTACCAACGTTGACTAACGTAGTAAACGGTATAACATCGTTATTCCTGTTGCTGATGCGAACCAAGCCGATGCCGTCGTTACATTTGGGAATATGCCTACTGAAATAACATAGAGATTGTTGGTTCCATGACATACATATTGGATCGAATTGACAATAACCAGTGACCACTAGACACAATCGAGATTACTAACTAAAAGTTTTTATTTTCAGACAACTTCTATAAACCTTGATACATAAGGGTTTTGTGCGAGATGAAAATTTTGTCGAAAAATATTTGAAAAATCTTGACGACTTTTTTGTCTTCTCATTGCTTATATATATGAGGGGATATTATTAGGTCTAAAGTTGTTATTGCGGAAAATGTCGAAAAGTATTAGTGAAATCTTGACGACTTTTTTGTCTTCTCATTGTTTATATATATGAGGGCATATTTAACTAAGTAGCATTCTTTCAGTATAAGGGTCGTTCCTAAAGGGGGAACGGCCTTTTTTATTTGGTTCTCTCGTCATAGAATACGACTTTTAAGGAGGTGATAAATTATGAACATCAAAGCGAACGCATTACCTTTCATAAGATCGGCAATAAACCTGGACCAATCATCATTAGCTAAAAAAGTAGGCGTTACTCAGTCAATGATTTCAGCTGTAGAAAAGGGTAAGCGTCCACTGAGCGTAGGATTAGAACGTAAAATTCGCAGTGAAATTGGTTTAAACGATGATATGATTAGTCGTTTAACTAAGCTATATCGGGAAATCAACAATTTAATAGCAACATGTGAATAGGTCGGGAGCATATCGCTCTCGGCTTTTTTAATTGATTCTTAGTCGTAAATAAAAACAACTTATTAAACAAAATGGAGGAACAAAATAATGAATATGCAAAGGTATCAGAAATTGGAAGAAATTATAAACACAGGAGATTATTACATCTGTACTGATACAGGTCGAGTTTGGTCCAATAAGCGGAAAGGTGCGTGGTTAAAACTTAGTGTTACACCAGAAGGGTATCAAGTTGTTTCTTTTAGTTACAAAGGACAAAGCCATAACTACAAAGTCCATGAGTTAGTGGCTTACCAATTTTTAGGAAAGGCGTTAATAGACCTGACGGTTAACCACAAAAATAGGGTTAAAATGGAAAACGGTTCACACAATCTAGATTTAATGACAATGGAAGAACAACGTGCCCACGCTAAAGCAACTGGATGGTTAGTCAAAGGACAATCAAATGGCAATTCGAAACTAGATGAACAGAAATTAAATAAGTTTTTATATCTGTTTAGCACAGGAAATTACTCGCCTAATGAACCTGGAGAAATGTTTAGTGTTAGCCAGAGTACAAATAGTACCGCCAATAAATACGAAATTTGGACCCACATCCCAAGACAAACCGCCGTCTAAAAAGAATCCCCTAAACGGATCCTCAACGCTCAATAAACGACCCTAACGACTACAAAACGATAACGAACGACTACAACGACATATTCCCAACTGAAAAAAATTTACCACCACAATTGGAGTGAACTATAAATGGAATCAAATGTAGGTTATACGAAATTTCATACAACAATTAACGGAGTGGAACATTGGGCTCACAATGTAACTGGCGAAGTTAAATACTTAGTCAATCCGTCTGAATTCACGATTACTTCTAATCAACAAAGAGACGCTTATCTGAAGAAGATTGAACGTGAAAATGCGATCATAAATGGACGATCAAAGAACTGGGTCGCCTGTTACCATGATGCAATAAAGTCGTTATCTAGTAGACTATCGCTTGAAGAGATGGGAGCAGTATTTCTGCTGCTTCCGTATATGAACTTAAAGAGAAAAGGTGAGTTAACCATTCGGGGCGAAAAAATGAATGTTACTAGTATCTCAAAGGCAATCGGTAAAAGCGTTCCACAGACGAAAAGGTTACTTCCTAAGCTAGTTGAGACAGGTGTACTCTACAAGGAACGTGAAGGACGCAGTATCGTTTATGGCGTATCTACGGAATATCACAGAATTGGCAAGGGTCACACTGTTCATTTCACTAAGTTATATCAGCAGTTTACTTTAAAGCTGCAAGAAGAATACGATTTGACGATTCAACTAGCAGGGCTACTGTACGCAATCCTACCGTACTTCCACTATAAGACGTTTCTGTTGTGTAATAATCCAAATGAACAGGACGACAAGGCACTTGATCCAATGTCTGAATGCGAATTATCCGAATTGCTTGGTACAGACCGGTCAACAATCAACAGGCTGTTGAATCAATTATCTAGACGTGGTGTTACCACGAAAATTGGTTCTCACAGTGTTTCGATCTACCGTGTTAATCCCGACCTAATGTACCGTATGGATAAAGAAACAGAATTTACTGTAGCGGTTCGAGCCGATTTTCAGGAAACTATGAAACTGTATCAGAAAGAAAAGGCAATGAAATCTTATTCGAACAAGAAATGAAAATGAGGCATTTGTGCAAATATGATACTCCAATGCCCTATTTCTGTGCAAATATGATACTTTAAAAAATACGGTTAATTCCATGGGGCTGTAAGGCGGAGGGCACTTTTTACATGTGTTTAACTCTTATTCTTATAGATGTCGTTTAACATATTCATGTTTCTAACAAACGAGAATAAGCGTTAAAAAGTATATATGTATAACCTTCGCCTAACGGCTTGGTGATGTAACCAAAACTTATCAGCTTCAGTAACATCTAGAAAATTATAAACGGTATGTTTTATTAGAAGACTGCCTAAGCAGGATTCAACTGAGCGTTAGCGAGGTTTATTACGACGTTACGATTAAACGATTATACGTTAACATAACCAAATTAAAATCGTCATTTTACGGGATGAGGTTAACGGAAGAATACGCTTAAAAAGGAGTTAATGAGTTAGTAGTTGTTAACCGTTAATGCTGCTATGAACGCCTATGTAACGATTCAGCATGTATGTTTAACGAATGAACGGCATCTAATTTAGCATGTGTATATACGATTAATGTGGACGGTATGAATCGGTACTTCACTTGATGCAGCTTGACCGAAAATGGCGTTTCTAGAAACCTCGGGGTCTACGGATCATCAAATCGAAAACCTAGATGTACCAAGCGGTTGGTAGGTATTGTGAAACTTAATGTAAAGTAAATTTACTTGACAGTATGACATCGTAACAAAAAAAATCTCTACCGTTTAGCTAGGGCTGTGTGCCGAAAAACCACCCTGCATTAAAAGCAGTATGGTTACTCAATTGCCTTTAGCTTCTTTTTCGCTCTGATCAGCGTACTCTTCGATATTCCAGTCATCGCTTCAACTTCTTTGTAAGAGTGTGTCTCTAGTAGTTTTAAAGCGTGGTCAATATGCTTCATTTCGAATTTTTTAGGTCGACCTTCTCGGAAATCATCACGTTGTTTAGCAATTGCCTTGCCTTCTTGAGTGCGTTCTACAATCATGTCACGTTCAAACTCTGCGAAACCGCTCATAATGGTTAGTATTAACCTTCCAGTAGGCGTGTCTTCGATTAACCCCATATTCAGAACGTGTACCTTTACGCCTCTTTCGAATAACGCTTTTACAGTATTGATTGCATCGACAGTAGAACGAGCAAAGCGGTCTAATTTCGTTACCACAAGTGTGTCGCCTTCTACTAGTTTCGAAAGAACTTCTTGGAATTTTGGTCGCTCTGCCTTTGTACCAGTGAACTTCTCTGAATAGATAACCTCGCAACCTTCGTTCTTTAATGTTTGTAACTGTGCTTCTAAGTCTTGTTGAATCGTACTTACCCTCGCATAGCCGTATTTCATATGTAATTCCCCCTTTGATTTATGAATCTAAGTTATGACACTGTGTGATGCCTTGATAGTACTGCATCGTCAAAACGGTGTCAATACTTTTAAGTTATGATACTTTCAAGGTGTAAAGATACTATTGGTAGGTAAACTGCTGAAGTAACGGTAAGTTGCCTCCCTTGTAATAGTAGGTAGAAACGACTTTTATCGTAGTGAATGAATACTGTCATTTTAACTGACACAATAAATCGATTAGAAAATGAGAAATTCAAATACGAACAAAATTCGGGTTTAGGGAATTGATTTAACTGACATCTTTGGAGACGAGAAAAAGTGATTTTATGTTAGGTATGGGGGCCACTCTATCTCGAGAGTGACACACATGTCATATCGCACTATGCCTGACGGTGGACGAATATGGACGCTAATATTCGAACCTTGACGATTCAGCAAGGGAGTAAGTACCTGTCATGTAAATTCAGAAGGAAAACATAGGAAAAAAGCGATTGAAAAATTTTTTTTGGACTTGGAGATCTCGGGAGTGTGATAGTTTGGACGATTGACATACGAATTTTTCGGGAAGAATTACATCAATAACAATGGGTGATGAAAGAGGCGGAATTCGTGTTAACGCATAAAATCTGTAAGCAATGTGATCAAAGGTTAGAGATTCTTATGTTTCCTTCTTCCAAATATATCAAAGACGGTTATGAAAATAAATGTAAAGTATGTAGAAGAAACAACAGAAAAAAATATGAACTTTCTTGTACAATTTGCAGTAAAAAATTCCCTTCAAATAGCAACGATACCAAGTTTTGTAGTACGAAATGTAGGGGAGAGGCTCAAAAGAAACAAATATCAGTACCATGTGCGTATTGTGGTGAGGAAGTAGAAAGACCGGTTTCGCAAATTGAGGGCCGTGAATACGTCTATTGTAATCAAGACTGTAGAACCCTACATTTAAAAGAACTGATGAAAGGTGAGGGGAATCCAAACTATAATCGGGTAATAACTAATTGCGGATATTGTCAAAAAGAGATAAATGAGATTCCTTACAAAGTAAATAATCAAAAACATATATACTGTTCCGATGAATGTTATAGAGAACATCGTAGAATCCTTATGACAGGTGATTTAAACCCTAATTATGTAAGGGTTACTTTGGATTGTGAAGTGTGTGGAAAGGTATTCCCGAGAAAGCCGGGGGCAGCAAAAAGAAGTATAAAGAAATACTGCTCTAGAAGGTGTTATGAGTGGGCACTGGCTGAGTATAACCTTAACAGAAAAGCAGGAGAAATGTATCCTTGCTCAATATGCGGTAAACCGATATATGCCACTAAGACAAAAAGACAATCTAGGAAGTATTTTTATTGCTCAACGGAATGTAAAGATATGGGTTGGTCATTATATTTTTCTGGGTCCAATAATCCTAAATGGCGTGAAGATAAACCACATGAAGAACGAATTAAAGAACGTTTGTTAGAAGGGTATAAAAAGTGGAGAACATCTGTCTATGAAAGAGATTTATATACTTGTAAGTGTTGTGGAGATGGCAAGGGCGGGAATTTAGTAGCTCATCATAAGAATGGATGGGATAAGTTTTCTGATCGAAGGCTTGATGTAGATAACGGAATTACTCTATGTAAGACTTGTCACAAGGAATTTCACTCAATCTATAGCTACGGTGGTAATACAGAAGAACAATTTAATACTTGGTTGTTAAATAGAAACTAATAGCAAATACAGTCTATGATAGAGGTTTGCATCAGCGACTGAGACATTTTTATCTAAAAGCAAAGTGGTAAAGATTTTAATCGGAGTTTAAGTAGTAAAAACAGCATTTAAGTTCAGGAGATACATTGTACATTCACCAGTTAAACAGATTTGGGCGGAACAAGGAAGAAATTTTTAATGAATGCACGGATATAACTAAAACCATTAATGCTGATATTGTTGTACTCGATATGCCTTTATTGGATACTACGAAATACAAGGACAGCCTTGGAACGTTTATCTCCGATTTGGTACTTCAGATACTATCTTGGTTAGCAGAGGAAGAAAGAGAACGGATCAAGAAGCGTCAACGAGAAGGAATAGATGTTGCGTTGAAAAATGGAGTACAGTTTGGTAGGCCGAAGGCGGAAATAACGGATGCGTTTATAGAGGTATATAAAGAATGGAAAGCAGAGCGGATCACGGCGACATAAGCAATGAGAAGAGCAGATGTGAAACGGACAACGTACTATAAGTTAATAAAAGAATATGAGACGATACAGGCGAACTGAATGATGGTTCGCTTTTTGTTTGTTATTAATGATCAAAACAGGGGGAGGGCTACCCTATCACGAACACAGCCCCCATGCCATATCGACACTTGCCTGGTGTAATGCACACATGGACGACAAATCACGAAACCTTGATCCGAGAGGTATGCCCCCGTTTCTATAAAATCATTGGTCAAAATAGATAAATCCGTTTTAAAAAATTTTTTCAGATTTGGAAATCTCGGGGGTCATACTATAAAGACTACCTGGTAGTAATGCGTTGTTCCTGACTTAACCCAAAACAAAAACGGCAGCTAATTAAGCTACCGTTCGATTACAGTTATCATTCGTTCATCCTAGACTGGTGAAGGTGGGGCAACAACAAAGTTACTGTGATAAAAAATGTTCCCTAACTGTGGTACACCCGCTGCATTGACACCAACTAAGCTGATACGGCAAGGGCTTGGTGGAAATATCGATGGAGTAAACGGACCTGTTACACGTGCTTCAAAACAAGGATTCGGCGGAAAGAAAGGATTTGAAATAGCATAAACCGCCAGAGTAGCCTTTGGAGGGATTGTAAAAGTAACGGGTGTGAAGACTGGATTAGGGTTACAACACGTTGGGTCAGATAAGCAGTCACAGTCTTCGACTAATGGTTGGGTAGTTATTTGCATACCGTTTGGGGCTACTGGTTGTCCACATAAAAACGCTACCTTACCCAACTCAGGGTTAGTACAATCCGAATGGTCAATGACTGAAACAGTGACTTTCTGAGGTTTGTCCGATACATTCAAAACATTAACTACAATGTTCTGCGTATCAGGATTTTGCCATACCGGACCTGTTGTCAAAGTGATTGGCAAAGGAAACACCTCCGTTCTATCAATCTACCATTATAGTATTTGCGAAAGAGAGATGAGAAACGGCAATTGACACGAGACATTTAGAATTCCGCTAATAGAGCTCTTTTGTTTAAGAACAAGATCGTCTAAATAAGGGTATTTTTTTTTCTTAAAGACAAAAAGTTAGATTATGTTGTCAATCGTATGTAAACCGAAGAGAACTATATAGAATCAAGAGATTAATGGGGGTACCGTATCATAACTAAGGGGGATGTGTTGTGACGGACATGTGCCTGGAGATGGACGAACATGGGCGAGGAATCTAGAAACCTTTATAAATTCAAGCGGATATGGATTACTGATTCAACAGATATAATGGTAACAAATTAGGTATTAAGGGTGTTTAGTTAGTTGCCACACATTACGACACATATTCGCAAAACTATGCGTTATTAACGGTGCTAACGCCTTTCAATTAATAACCATACTCGGGCATACAACGCTAGAAATGACTAAATATTCCTTGACTTATTTAGCGATGGAGTAGCCGAAGGACATAAGAAATTTAGCCCGTTGAACAATTTAAAAAGATAGTGTAATTAGCTTGCCTAATGGTAGCTTTTTTTATTTCTGTAAAAAATTGAAGGGATAAAAATATATTGTTAGAATTTGTAATATAAGCAAGGAATATGTCTGAGGGGGAAGTATATTGGCTAAAAAGAAACATAAAAAGAAAAATAATAATAAACCAAGAATTAAAGATAATTATAGTTTTAAAGAAATGGAAACAAGCATTAGCGGTATGCAAGGTTTACAAGAATTGTTTGCGGTTGCTGAACAGTTTGGTTTAGGAACTTCCATTAACCAAGAATTATTTAAGGATGTACCTACTATAAGCAAACAGTTTAAGGAGCTAACACAAACACTTGATAGATTTAATCATTTCTTTGCTAAAAAAGGATGGATAGCTTTTGAATCACTTAATCATGAATTAATGGAAAAGTGCGTAAAACTCGCAGAAGATGGTAGAACAGATGATGCTGAACGAGAATTGGTAGGCTTTTTTACGGAGAGGGAAAATGTTAACTTCCTTGCAAATCGCCTAAAATATATCGAAGAATTTAAGCCACGAAGAGATTTACTGATAAACGCATTGGACGATCATTTTAGCGGTAGATATTACGCAAGTGTACCGTTATTTTTAATGCTTATAGATGGCTTTGTTAACGAATTTGAAAGGTATGGTTTCTTTGCTGAAAAGGTAGACCTTTCAGTTTGGGATACAATCGCAGCTCACGAAAGTGGTTTAGGTACGGTTGCAAAAATATTAGGTAAGAGCCGTAAAAAAACTACAAATGAAGAAATTAACTTACCGTTTAGAAACGGGATATTACACGGTAGAGATTTAGGTTACGGTAACATTCAAGTTTCCTCGAAAGCGTTAGCTACCTTACTATCATTAGCGGATTGGGCTAGAGGTATAAAAGAAGGTAAAAAAGGTATTACGAAAGAATACGAACCGCCTAAAATAGAAGAAACAACCGAACAGTTAGCAAAATCGTTGGAGTTATGGCAAGAAAGTAGAAGGCAAAGTGAGTTTATGGAAGGTTGGAAACCACGTGAAATAACAGTAGGGGATGATATACCTGCTAACGGTAGCTTAACCGAATACGGTGACGATACTCCTGAAAAATCCGTTATAGAATATCTTGGTTATATAGAAGCGGGTAATTACGGCACTCTTGCTAAAATGACTACAAACTACGATAAAGTATTAACCGAGGGTAAGTTAGCAGGTAGGTTACGTGAAATATTTAAAGGTAAAAAGTTAGTTGGTTACGAGTTGGTTAGCGTAACAGATACAGCACCTGCTATAAGTAAAATTGAAATAAAGCTAGTGTTCGATTATAACGGTGAGGAAATAGAGGATAACCGTAAATTTAGGCTTATTTATGTAGATGAAAACGATGATCCCGTTGCCCGTGGGTACAAGAAAGCGGAATGGAAGGCAGCGCTAGATTTCTATAATATTGAGTACCTAGAATTCTTGGGGAATAGATAGTTAATGTGAAGTACCTTTACTTTACGTATAATAACGTTGTTATATGCGTTAAATGTTGGTGTTAATATAGGCTACCGAGGTTAAAAAATACGGGTGTTTTACGTGTAGGTAACGTAAGGGGTAACGTGTAGCTAACGTATTGTATACCGCTAAATACCAGCTCAGCAAGCCTTCCGTGCGTGGGGGTGCGTAAATATGTATAACGTAGGTAATAGTGTAATAATGTAGCCGTATATAAACGTTGGTATATGCGTTTGTTACAGGTACTACTATTACGTTATTACGTAAAAGGTTTGTTACACGCACTAATGAACGTAGAAGAATACAACGTAATACACAACGGAGGGATAGCGTAATGATACCGTTAAAATAGGTATTGTGCGGTATCAACGGAGGAAGGCAAAAAGGAGGGAGGAGTGAAGAATCGTCTCCGTTTTCTAGCCCGTAAAATTTTGCTACAAGATTTTTAAAAAACGGAGGGTTAAACGTTACGTTTACGCCGTAGCACTGTATTAACTTTGCCTATATTGGCTTAATGCTTACCGTTTTGTTTTAATTATCTGATAGCATTATTACTTATGCTTATGCGGTGGTATAATAGATTTTAAGGATAATAATGGAATAACGGGAGAGCGATATATGAACGCCTTAAATAAACTTGAAAAAACGAAGGTTAATCTCTGTAAATTGATAGAACAATATTGGAATAACGGACCTTTTACAGAACTTTACGTAGCACAAATTGAAGAGGAAAACTTTTATGAAGAAAGCCGAAATATTATTAAAGCCATAGCACGCAAACAAAACATTAAAGTACCAGATTTTACACAGGCTAGTAGAAATCTTACTGAAGCCGTATATTTTTTAACTACGAATTTGGATAGAGATGAAAATGAATATACGTTAAAACAATATGTTAGATCCTGCTTTAACGAATATTTAGACTATCTGGAAGATGAGCAAATTGACGTAAGGATTATACACGTTCCTAGCCAAATCCCTGCCCGCTTAACGTTTGCCCATATTAAAGAAGATTTAGCTAAATGTGAAAAGCGTTTTAACGAAGAGGATTATTCGGGTGCCATTACAAGTGCTCGTTCGTTAGTAGAGGGAGTATGTAACGAAATAATAGTAAACATAACGGGCGAACAGATTGAAGATAAGCTTGATTTGCCTGCGTTGTTTAAGAAAGTGCGTAAACACCTTAATTTAAACACGACTAACCCCAATCTAGAAGCACCGTTAAAGCAGGTTATAAGCGGGCTGATTAACATAGTTAACGGATTAGCTGAAATCAGGAACGAGAATGGTGATGCTCACCATAGAAGGTATGATGTAGACCAACACCATGCTTTAGTAGTTATTAACTCCGCAAAAACCATAGTAACGTTCTTGTTTAACACATACGAATACCAATTAGATAAAGGTACGTTAGTAAAGGCGTAAATAAACGGGCTTGCTTAAATGCTTGCCCGTTTAAAATTATTCAGGATATAGTTTTAATGAAACGGTTTAATAATTTTCCTGGATTAGATTTATGAATATATTCGTCATTTTCAGCACTTCCATCGCTAGAGGAAGGCGTATCATCGTCTATATCTAAATTTAAATCAATTTCGTAAGTACGTTTTATAATTTGATAATTTATCGCCTTATCTAAAGTTAATTCCATACTGTTTTTATCTATGCCAGCGGTGTTACACGCCTCTTTAAAAGGCTTACCAAAACGGTAAAATCTACCGTATTTTGTTGTATCTAGATGTTGATACATAAATTTAATGTTATCAATATCTTTATCAAAAAGGTTCATTAACGCATCCATACAGACTAAATAATCGTGCGAAATGTTTTGCTTATTTTCAATCACTTCGTACATAATTATGCCTAATATGGTGCAAGACTTTGTAGATTTAGATAACAATATTTTAGATAGGGTATCCGAAATAAATTGTGCCTTTTCTTCGTTATCGATGTAATCCCGTAACTTTGCTAATTGTTCTTCAGTTGGAACATCATCGGGTTTAAATCCCTTTAAAAAAGCTTCAAAACGTTTTTGTGCAATTAGAGTGCTAGCATTCCGTAATAATCCAACAACCTTAGATGCATCCCCTAATACCTGAACATATTCGTTATCCAAGATATTGTTTTTAATATCTATATACTTTTTTAACTTGTCCGAGATTGTATCTAGCGTATTTTTAGCTTTTTCTAGATCATTTCCCATCTAATACATCTCCTTTTTTTACTTATATCGTAAGCTATGATAATAAGGTTTGGAAAGAGTTACCTTCGACACTCCATTTTAATTAAGATTCGTAAAAGGATATATGTCACTTTTGGAATAATATGAACAAAAGAGAAACATTAGTTATTATCACATACTAAAAATTCACATTAGTAACAAACCTTTACACCCTTTAGTTTCCATTAAATTTACATTTTGTCTCTGTTAGAATAGTAGTGAGGTGTATAACATGTTTATTTCGCCAATGCTACTGCATAGATCGAAGGAACCGTTTGATTCGAATGATTACATCACGGAGCTTAAACTCGACGGCATCCGTTTAATATATTCAGTTGATGACGCAGGTAAAGTTCATTTATATTCACGGCACAAAAACGAGATTACATCGAAATTCCCTGAATTTCATAACTTAGACATTCCGCCTGGAACTGTCCTTGATGGAGAACTAATCGTAAGTGACGATAAGGGTAAGCCTGACTTTGAAGCCGTAATGAGTAGGTTTATGAGTTCTAAGGATAAGACACCAGTTACCTTCGTCGCTTTTGACGTAATCCAGCACAAAGGTGAACGGATCACAAACTTACCACTTCTTAAACGTAAGGATGTACTTGCAGAGATAGTCCCTGAGGATAATACGTTGATTGCTAAGACGCAGTTCATTGAAGGTCATGGTGAGGCTTATTTTGACGCTGTAAAGGAACAAGCGCTTGAAGGTATCGTATTAAAACGTAAGGATTCACGTTATGAAGTCGGCAAACGTTCAAATTCGTGGTTGAAGGTTATTAACTACCAGTTCTCAGATGTCTTTGTCGTTGGGTATCGTAAGCAGCCAAAGAATTTCGGTTTACTGTTGGCATTCGACGATGGCCGTTATGCAGGTGTTATGGAACTCGGTGTACCTTCGTTAGCTCGGAAGCAAATTTACTCTAAGCCGGTGATTCGTGAAGAGAAGGATTTTGCGTTTATTGAACCAGTTAAGTCTCGTGTTAAATATCGTAATTTAACGAAGGCGGGCTTATTTCGTCTACCTAGTTTCGTCGAGTTGATTTAGAGTCTGTACAAGTGTATGTAAAATTGATATAGTGAATTTAAACAGGTAATCGTGCGTATGAACTTTTTCGATTTCAGCAGTTGAACGTAAGAAAACGTTGAATGGACGGCATATCTCGTAAATATTTTCGTAAATAAATTTTAAGCACGACTCAAAATCGTGTTCCGTGAGGAGTATCGGTTCGACCCCGATCACCGGTATCAATTTGTTTTAAAAGAACATTTCTCATTAATTTGAGAAATGTTTTTTTTTGCGAAAATTTAGTGCTTTATTGACCACTAATCCACTAACAGAGTTACATCTAAGTTATTTACTATGTTAAAGGATAATAGAATCTATTCGTGCCCCTCGCTGGTGAAAAAACAGTTCAACGGTAACTAGAGGAAGCGTCAGCAGCCCGCTGAATGAAAAAATAGACCAACGCTAACCAAGGGAAATTAATAAATCTTGTGCATGTATGAAATCTAATCTACTTTACGTTATTATCACCAACCGTATTAGTAATAAAATACAGATCCTCTTGATATTTTTTGCAAGACTATAAGCGGATTTACAGAAAAAAGTCATTTCTTTACCTTTTGAGTAATAACCTAGTCATAGAAAATACAGTGTTAGTTCATTTTCTATGTAACGAAATAAATTCGACAAAATTTGCATTTTTCCCTTGACGATACTAAAAATAGTGTGTAATATAGAAAAGGTCAGTTGATGATTCAAAAATTTGTCACTTATTAGTGCGGGTGTAGTTTACTGGTAAAACCTCAGCCTTCCAAGCTGATGTAGTGGGTTCGATTCCCATCACCCGCTCCATACATATTAACTAACGCAGTGTATCGTTACATAAGAGAACGATGCATTGCGTTTTTTTCTATACAAAGAAAAAGATGCCCTATGGACACCTAAGGATTTGGAAGGAAGATTCTCCTCCATGTAATTTTGTAAACATATTCATTAAAGATTCTGTTAGTTTCATCGCGTTTTCAACGTCGGTTGAAGGTCTCAAATAAATAATTTGCAGTGCATTTTTAGTAGCAAAAGTTACTGGTGCTCTATCAGAATCGACGAATGGACTTCCAAATGGCCCCTGTTCATCACAAGATACAATTAGACGATTTAAAGAATTTATTCGCCCATTCAATCCGTTATATTCCTCACCCACCATTCCCAACCGAATGCTCACCCGTCCCTTTATGAGATCCAGGTCATATATTCCGATTGGTACTTGATATTGTAAAGAGAAAAAATTATTAATATCAATCGCACTCTGAACGGAAGTAAGGTAATTTTGTTTTTGTACTCTCCTGTATAACGCCTCTACTGAGGGTCGATACCTGTTCGGGTCTTTACCGATCTTTTTAAAAATAGTACGCCATTCCTGAATGCCAGAGAGTTCAGTAACATTTTTATTTTCTAAATCAAAATAAATAGATTCTTGGAACATCTGGAGTCTTCCTTTTATCATTTGCTGCGATTCCCCGACCACAATATCTTTATATTCAATTATCCCCAGCTTAAAGTTAGGTATTTGCTCAAATAATTCCTGTGAGAGTTGAATTTCCAACCATTCCACCTCCAAAATTCATTGAAAATAGTTTATCATAAATAGATGCGCATCTAATAATATAACAAGCCAATTATTAAAATAAATGACTTCTAGGGAAGGTGGGGTTTAAATGGATGTCCTAAACTTAAAGGAAGAACTCATCGCCTATAGTAAAGAAATTGGAATCGATAAAATTGGTTTCACAACCGCAGACACGTTTACTGAATTGAAAAACCGATTAATAAGGCAACAGGAACTCAAATACCAATCAGGATTTGAAGAACCAGATATAGAGAAAAGAGTGACCCCTTCATTATTACTAGAGGAACCTCGTTCGATCATTTCCATTGCCATTGCTTACCCTTCCAAAATGAATAACCGTGTTGAGAGTAAAAAGGGTGAGAGAAGAGGGATTTTCAGCAGGGCCTCTTGGGGTCTCGACTATCATCATGTTCTCAAGGACCGGCTGCACAAACTTGAGGAGTTTATCTCTGCAAAAATGCCAGAAGCTAGGTTAAAATCAATGGTTGACACTGGAGAACTTTCAGACCGCGCTGTTGCCGAGCGTGCTGGAATTGGTTGGAGCGGAAAAAATTGTTCCATTATTACACCGGAGTTCGGATCATATGTTTATCTGGGGGAAATGATTACCAGTATCCCTTTTGAACCAGATACACCAATTGAAGATCAATGCGGGTCATGCACAAAGTGTTTGGATGCTTGTCCAACAGGGGCTCTTGTACAAGGTGGACAAATTAATGCACAGCGCTGTATTTCTTATTTAACACAAACAAAAACATTTATCCCAGATGAGTTTAGAGACAAAATTGGTAACCGCGTCTATGGCTGTGATTCCTGCCAAACAGCATGTCCGGTTAACAAAGGGAAGAATTTTCATTTCCATGAGGAACTTGAAGCGGATTCTGATATTGCCAAACCGTTACTAAAGCCAATCTTAAAATTAAGTAATCGGGAATTTAAAGCTAAATTTGGCTACATTGCTGGTTCATGGCGAGGGAAAAAGCCGATTCAACGGAATGCGATTATCGCGCTTGCCCATTTTAAGGATATAACAGCAATTCCCGAATTAGTAGATGTATTAGAAAATGAGGGAAGCCCAGTATCAAGAGGAACAGCTGCCTGGGCCCTTGGGAAAATTGGCGGTGAAACTGCTTTCGCTGCCTTAAAAAAAGCTCAAGAGCTTGAAACCGATCAGGAAGTACAAAATGAAATAGAAAAAGGTTTAAGTTATTATAGGTAAAAATGAGTGAACTCAAGGGTTCGCTCATTTTTTTTGATTGAAATCCTGTCTTCTCTCATATGTATGAGAGAAAGGGGTGAGAAATATGCTTCATTTGATACAAGATTTATTTGATAAAAGAGTAAATCAATTTGTCTCCGATAAAAGAAAACATAAAGTATTTTTTCCAAAGGCTGAAATAAAACAAAGTGCATTGTCAAAAAGGTCTGCAGAAATTGTCAAAGTAAAAGCAGCCGGCAGAATAATAGAAAGAAATGAAGAGGATGAATTTCAAACAGTAAAATATCATGCTCATTATCAATATTTAATTAAGCAAAAAGGTATTCTTTACATGGAGGAAGAAGTCGAAGAAAGATTAGCTAAGTTTTATAAAGAGGCTTTAGTGATGGATGAGGAAATCAACCCTTATGATCATCATGAGTCTTATCAAGTACCAATTACACAGAGCTTAGAGGATAGTGATGAACGATTAAGCTTTCAATACAACCGCTTAAAAGCTGTACAATATGCGGAACGCTGGTGGAACAGCTACAATCCTGCCTACAAAAAATTTGAGAATGATTGCACCAACTTTATTTCACAATGCCTCCATACGGGCGAAGCGCCGATGAGAGGCTATCCAAATCGGGGCAAAGGGTGGTGGCTCCAAAATAAGAATTGGAGCTATAGCTGGGCGGTGGCACACTCATTTAAGCTTTATTTTGCACATTCTAAAAGTGGTTTACGGGCACGAGAAGTCAGCAGTCCTGATCAATTATTATTAGGTGATGTTATTTGTTACGATTTTGAAGGGGATGGACGATTTAATCATAATACAATTGTTACGGGTAAGGATGCACATGGAATGCCGTTAGTGAACGCCCATACCTATAATAGCCGAATGAGGTATTGGGCATACGAAGATTCATCTGCCTACACACCTAAAATAAAATATAAGTTTTATACGATTCTGGGTTAAAAATGCATCATTATTGAAAGGATAAATCATAGTGGTATAATGGCATGTAGAGTTTTTTATCGAGGTGAGAAACGTGTCAATAAATGTAGTATTATATCAACCACAGATTCCTTCTAATACAGGAAATATAGCAAGAACATGCGCCGGAACAGATACCAATTTACATTTAATCCGTCCATTAGGTTTTTCGACCGATGACAAAATGTTAAAAAGAGCAGGTTTGGATTATTGGCAACACGTTAATATTGTCTACTATGATTCACTTGATGACTTTTATGAAAAGAATGCTGGCGGTGATTTTTTTTATATCACAAAATTTGGTCAAAAGCCTTTTAGCAGCTTTGATTATAGTAATTCAAGCAAAGATTACTATTTTATCTTTGGACGGGAAACAACAGGACTTCCGAAAGATGTTATTGAAAATAACAAAGACGTCAGTTTGCGGATCCCTATGAATGAAAATATTCGTTCCTTAAATTTATCCAATACAGCTGCCATTCTAATTTATGAAGCACTTCGTCAGCAAAACTATGCTCATCTAAAATAATAAAAGGAGGTCCTATCGGGCCTCCTTTTGATGAATGAAAGGAAGTTTGTCATGAATGAAGTTATCAATACAATTCTTAATCATCGCTCCCTTCGTCATTTTGAGGACAAGCCATTAACAGATGAACAAATCAAAACGATTGTTACTAGTGCCCAAGCAGCGGCAACATCAAGTTTTATTCAAGCCTACTCTATTATTGGTGTTAAGGACAAAGAGAAAAAGAAAAAATTGGCTGAGATTGCTGGTAACCAAGAATATGTTGAAAAAAATGGTCACTTTTTTGTTTTTTGCGCCGATCTTTATCGTCACACCATTATTGGGGAGAAGGAACAAAAAGATGTTACTCCATCTATCGAAAGTACTGAAAAGTTCATGGTTGCTCTAATAGATGCTTCTTTAGCTGCACAAAATGCAGCGATTGCAGCGGAATCACTTGGGTTAGGAATATGTTACATAGGTGGAATTCGCAATAACCTAGAAGAAGTTAAAAAGCTTTTAAAGACACCTGAGCGGGTTATTCCTTTGTTTGGGCTAGCTGTTGGAGTACCAACCAAATTGACAGACAAAAAACCTAGGCTCCCGTATGAACATGTTTACCATGAAGATGAATATCAACAAAGCACTGAAGTTTATCTAAGTCAACTGCAAAAATATGATGATTTGATTTCGTGTTACTATGAAGAGCGGACCAATGGGAAAAGAAAGGACCGCTGGACTGACCAAATAGCTACTATGCTTGATAGGAAGAGTAGAATGTATATGAAGGAGTTTGTTCAAAAAAATAAACTTAATCTTAAATAAAAAAACTGCCGATTGGCAGTTTTTTTATTTTGAAGAGCCTGGTTTGTCATTATAACCTGATGTGAAGATTGCCGCTAAAAACGTGACCATTACTAAACAAACGATGAAAGTGTTCATATTTATGTAATCCTCCTTCGTCATACATTTTTCATTTTTATCACACATATAGTTTTATTATAGCCTATCTTATAAAAATGAAAAGAGGGAGATTCTTTTTATTAATACAAAAAAGATAGACGCTACTTGGAATGGTACGCATGTTCAAAAGCTTATCAGCATAGAGTATATTAATCGTCTCTGATTAACCTACAGGGGGAGGGCCTTATGGATATTCTAAAAAAAATCGAGATGTATCGCGAAGAAGAAGAAAAGCTACGGTGGGAAGGGTCATTCGCAGATTATTTACAGTTGTTGAAAGAGAAGCCATGGGTTGCACAGTCGGCACATTCACGAGTTTATAATATGCTTAAAGATGCAGGAATTACTGAAGAAAAAGAGACGAAAAAGTACGAATTCTTTAGCAATCAATTATTTGGTTTAGAGGAATCGCTGGAACGGCTTGTTGAAGAATACTTCCATCCGGCAGCAAAAAGGCTGGATGTAAGGAAGCGTATTTTGTTATTAATGGGTCCTGTAAGTGGAGGGAAGTCAACTCTTGTTACCATGCTAAAAAGGGGACTTGAAGCTTACTCTCTCACGGATAGAGGCTCTGTGTTTGCCATTAAAGGATGCCCAATGCATGAAGATCCACTTCATTTAATTCCACATCATTTACGCAAGGATTTCCATGATGAGTATGGAATTCGCATCGAAGGTAATCTTTCTCCATTGAATATGATGCGTCTAGAACAGGAGTATGGTGGACGAATCGAAGATGTTTTAGTAGAAAGAATCTTCTTCTCCGAAGATAAGCGAACTGGAATCGGAACATTTAGCCCATCCGATCCGAAATCACAGGATATTGCCGATTTAACAGGAAGTATTGATTTTTCAACCATTGCGGAATTTGGTTCCGAATCAGATCCACGCGCCTATCGCTTCGATGGTGAGCTTAATAAGGCGAACCGTGGAATGATGGAATTCCAGGAGATGTTAAAGTGTGATGAGAAATTCCTTTGGCACTTGTTGTCTCTAACTCAAGAGGGGAATTTCAAAGCAGGCCGGTTTGCCTTAATTAGTGCTGATGAGCTAATCGTTGCACACACGAACGAAACGGAGTATCGTTCCTTTATCTCCAATAAGAAAAATGAAGCACTCCACTCAAGGATTATTGTTATGCCTATTCCTTATAACTTGAAGGTGTCACAAGAAGAGAGAATTTATGAAAAGATGATTAATGAGAGTGATGTTTCTGATGTTCACATTGCACCACATACGTTAAAGGTAGCAGCGATGTTTACCATCCTTACTCGCTTAAAGGAACCGAAAAAAGGCGATATTGATTTACTTAAGAAAATGCGCCTTTATGATGGAGAAAGTGTGGAGGGCTTTAATACGGCGGATGTGGATGAACTTAAGAAGGAATATCCAGATGAAGGTATGAGTGGTATTGATCCTCGTTACGTGATTAACCGGATTTCATCCACGATCATTCGTAAAGAAATACCTTCAATTAATGCACTTGATGTATTAAGATCATTAAAAGATGGGCTGGATCAACATCCGTCCATCACTACAGAGTTACGTGAACGTTATATGAATTATATCTCATTAGCCCGTAAAGAGTATGATAATATTGCCAAGAAGGAAGTCCAAAAAGCATTTGTTTATTCATACGAAGAATCAGCTAAAACGTTAATGGATAATTACCTTGACAATGTTGAAGCTTATTGCAACAAATCGAAGCTTCGCGATCCACTTACTGGAGAAGAAATCAATCCAGATGAAAAGCTCATGCGTTCTATTGAAGAACAAATCGGCATCTCTGAAAATGCGAAAAAGGCTTTCAGGGAAGAAGTACTAATAAGAATTTCTGCTTTTGCAAGAAAAGGCAAACGTTTTGACTACAACTCTCATGACCGCCTGCGTGAAGCCATTCAAAAGAAATTGTTTGCAGATTTAAAGGATGTAGTAAAAATCACCACTTCATCGAAAACACCTGATGAACAGCAATTGAAAAAGATTAATAACGTGGTGGCCAGGTTAGTTGATGAGCATGGCTATAATACAACATCAGCTAATGAATTGCTGCGTTATGTTGGTAGTCTATTAAATAGATAAGTGGATTAAAATAGCTAGGACTGGCAGAAGGTAATCTGTCAGTCTATTTTTTTCCTTATGATGATAAGGAAAAGTCCCGGTGCATCCATATGGATAATTTGTCCAATTTAGCAGGCAAAAGCACAATTGTCAAAATAATTTGTAAATTATTCTATTTTTCTGCATAGGATAAAGTAATCCATATTTATCTTAATTTTTTCATTCGAGTTATATTATGAATTTGATAAAAATTTGTGCATTTTGGAAACTAATAAATTAATAAGGAGGGGTTTACATTGTCAGTTAACAACCATCAATTTGTCATTTCAAGAGAAGATTGGTCCCTCCATCGTAAAGGCCACGATGATCAGCAGAGGCATCAGGAAAAAGTCCAGGAGGCAATTCGCAACAATCTTCCAGACTTAATTACAGAAGAGAGCATAATTATGTCTAATGGTCGAGATGTAGTAAAAATTCCGATTCGTTCATTGGACGAATATAAAATTCGTTATAATTATGACAAAAACAAACACGTGGGCCAAGGTGATGGTGACAGTCAAGTAGGTGATGTCGTTGCACGTGACGGTTCTAGCGGCCAAAAGGGACCAGGTAAAGGCCAAGGAGCAGGAGACCAAGCAGGCGAAGACTATTTTGAGGCAGAAGTATCATTAATGGAGCTTGAGGAAGCCCTATTTAAACAATTAGAGCTTCCAAATTTAAAAAGAAAAGAACAAGAAGAGCATCTCGTTGAAAATATTGAATTCAACGATATACGAAAAACAGGTTTAATGGGGAATATCGATAAGAAACGAACGATGATGTCTGCATTTAAAAGGAATGCAATGAGCGGGAAGCCTGCTTTTCACCCTATTTATAAGGATGATTTGAAATTTAAGACTTGGAATGAAGTAGTTAAACCGGATTCCAAAGCGGTGGTCATCGCAATGATGGATACAAGTGGAAGTATGGGGATATGGGAGAAATATATGGCACGCAGCTTTTTCTTCTGGATGACACGCTTTTTAAGAACGAAATATGAAACAGTGGAAATTGAGTTTATTGCGCACCATACTGAGGCTAAAGTTGTTACTGAGGAGGACTTTTTCTCTAAGGGTGAAAGCGGTGGGACAATTTGTTCATCTGCATACCGCAAAGCATTAGAAATCATTGATGCCAAATACAATCCACGTAAGTTCAACATCTATCCATTCCACTTCTCAGACGGTGATAATCTCACATCGGATAACGCCCGCTGCGTGAAGCTAGTTGAGGAATTAATGAAGGTGTCAAACATGTTCGGGTATGGAGAGGTAAATCAATACAATCGGCATTCAACCTTAATGTCAGCCTATAAGAACATTAAAGATGATCAATTCCGCTACTATATTCTTAAGCAAAAAGCAGATGTATTTCATGCGATGAAGAGCTTTTTCCAAGCCGAAGAATCGAAATTATTTGCTTAACAAAAACGACTGGTGTCAGGCACCAGTCGTTTTTTGCTATTGCTACAAGTTACTTTACATTAAGCTTTGTGGAATTGGTAAAGATGACAGGGTGATAGCAGAAGATACGGATTTCTTAAGTGGAATCCAAAACTATTTATGAACTTGTTAATAACAGAAAACAAATTCATTAACTTTTTAAAAACTCTAATGTCAGCCTATAAAAATATTAAAGATGAACGATTCCGTACTTATATTCTTAAGTAAAAAGCATACGTCCTTCATACAATGAAAAGCTTTATTCAAAAAGAGGAATCAAAATTTTACGCGTAAGCAAAAAGCCAGCAGATGCCGGCTTTTTAGATTTTTTTTATTTGTATCTTCCTTTTGTCCATTCCGCATAGGCTTATATGAAAATAAGTGTACAAACTATAGCATAAATAATCATGAAGTTCTCAGGCTTAGCATCCAAGCCGATTGCCAGTTACTTGAGGACCGAGTGATAGGGGGAAAGTAGGGAAGGTTCATGAATGGTTTTTTTCTTGTATGATAACATGATGAGCCTGCAAGAAAACAGGAGATTTGATTTGCCTAGTTTTCCGGGAGTATTCTTTGAGTTTTATATGAAAGGTGGGTGTATATGCTAAAAGAAGTTTGTGTAGAGAATTTTACTTTGGTTCCTGTGGCTATTGAAAAGGGGGGACATCGCATTGAGCTTTGTGACAACCTATCTGTCGGAGGCACTACTGTTAGTCACGGGGTAGCTGCAAAAACCATTTCATATTGTCACTCCAAAAATACGAAGGTAATGACCATGGTTAGGCCCAGAGGCGGAAACTTTACTTATACTAAAGAAGAAATTGAGATTATGCAAAATGATATTGCCCATTTCAAGCAGTTAGGGACAGATGGAGTGGTGATTGGCTGCTTAAATGATTCTGATTGGATTGATGAGGATGCCATGCTCAAACTGCTAGAATCTGCGAAAGGGCTGGATGTAACCTTTCACATGGCGTTTGATCAGATAAAAAATGAATATCAGTTTGAAGCTATTGATTGGCTTGTGAAACATCGAGTGAATCGAATTTTAACACACGGAGGACCAAGTACTAAATCAATCGAAGACAACCTTAGCCGTTTGAAGGAATTTGTGGATTTTGTGGCTGACCAAATTATTATTCTTCCCGGAGGGGGAATAACTGACAAGAACCTAAATAATATAGCAAGTATGTTAAATATTAGTGAAGTTCACGGGACAAAAATTGTGGGTGAGCTTTGTTAAGTTGCTGGCTCCAAAAACACAAGTTAATATTCAATCATTATATCCAAAAATCGACAGGTGCCTGGCACTTGCCGTTTATTTATAGTTTTCAACGTACACAAAGATAGGACTTTACGTGGAGAGGTGGGTATGATAGGCTTGGTTGCCTGATGAAACAACTGTTTAGCCTTTCAAGACAAATCGTACCCACAGAGGCTCCACGTCAAGTCCTTATCCACTTATCTTGGCATACATGTACACAAAGATAAAAGGTGCATTGTATCAATCTTTTGTCGATGATACTGTAGATAACTGTACTTTAATGCAATAAGCATCTTCCCTGAAAAGGTGGATTATATACAAGATTCTTTTCATAACTTGTATATAATACGTTTATTTTTTTTATTCAAAAAACATACTGCCATTTATAAGATTGATTAAATAAATTCAATCGAATGACAGAGATGCTATATGGAAGGAACTTTTGAAGTCGGTGTTGATTTTATTAATACTGATGATATAGCTAGCTTGCAGCAGTTCTTGTTGAAAAATGATCCTCAGCCTTCTGAACCTAATATTACTTGGGAAACCACTAATAAATAATAAAAAGTTCGATTATTAATACAAATGAAAGGCGATGACTGAGTGTCATCGCCTTTTTGTGTTTACCATCTTATGCAGCTTTATCAATGGAAGTGATGTATTCTTTACCTTTCTTTGAATCAAATCGTCCTTCCCACTTAGACATAACGATTGCTGCCAATGAGTTACCGAATACATTAACAACGGTACGAGCCATATCTAGAAGTCTATCGATACCCGCTATAAATGCGAGGCCTTCTAGTGGAATGCCTACTGTTCCTAAAGTTGCTAATAGAACCACAAAAGAAACACCCGGTACACCTGCAATTCCTTTGGATGTAACCATTAATACTAACATTAAAGAAATTTGTTGAGAAATACTTAAATCGATTCCGTACATTTGAGCAATGAAAATTGCTGCTAGCGCTTGATAGAGGGTAGAACCATCTAAGTTAAATGAATAACCTGTTGGAATAACAAAGGAAACAACATCTTTCGGACACCCGTATTTCTCCATTTTTTCCATCACTTTTGGCAAGACGCTTTCTGAACTGGCCGTTGAAAAAGCTAAAATGATTTCGTTCTTTAATATCTTTGTAATATGAAGAATGCTGGTCCCACATATCTTTGCTATAACACCTAACACAGCAACAATAAAAAAGAACATTGCGGCATAAACACAAATAACTAATTTTCCAAGTGGAATTAAGGACGCTACTCCAAATTTTGAAACCGTTACACCTATAAGGGCAAAAACGCCAAATGGTGCAAATTTCATAATCTGATTTGTTACCCAAAACATGGCATCGGCCGTACCTTGGAAGAATGCAAGAACTGGTTTTCCTTTTTCACCGATTGCTGCAATTCCTAACCCAAACATAACGGAAAAGAAAATGATAGCAAGCATGTCCCCATTTGCTATAGATTCGAAGATATTTTTCGGAACAATATTCACAAATGTATCCATAAAACTATGACTTGTTGCTTCACTTGTTGAGTCTACATATGTTTGTATATCGCCTTTAGCCAGTTTGGACATATCCACACCTACACCTGGCTTAAAAATATTCGCTGCAAGCAAACCTATTATAATAGCGATCGATGTAACAATTTCAAAGTAAAGAATGGTTTTCCCACCGAGTTTACCTAACTTTTTCATATCCCCGGTTCCGGCAACACCAAGGATTAGTGTTGAAATAACAATGGGAACCACAATCATTTTTATCATTCGAATAAAGATGTCACCAATGGGCTGTAAATAGGTTGCAACTGCAGGATTTCCGTAAAAAATGGCTCCGACAATAATCCCCAAAATCAATCCAACAAGTATTTGATAACCTAAGCCAAACTTAAATTTTTTCATCCAATATCCTCCTTAAAATATAGAGTGTAAACGCTTACTAATTTTTCTGTGAATTTTAAAATGTAAGTTAATCATATAAGGAGATTATTAAATCCTACTAAATCCGACATAACTGATTATAAAATATTTACCTTATTTTGAATCGACAGAAAAAATCCCAGAACTTTGCTAAAGATCTGGGGAAATAAATCGTTTCTTTTATGAAGTTTGAGAGTATTTTTCTACTGTATCAAGGAACAAAACTTGGAGGAACTTTTTAATATTAATTTTTACTTTTGTTGCTTCATTGCTATTTTGATTCATTTCTTTCATTCGTACCCTTATTTCTTGAAAATCGAAATAACGGGGTGCATAATATTCAAAATTGGGGTTGGTATAATCCAATGTTCCTAATGAAGCCAAGTTGTTAAGTGCTGCTATAATGGCTCTGCGGATACGCTGTTCAATCGATTTCGTTTCTTTTTTAATATCCAGGATGTCTGCTTTATTCGAACTGGAAATAGCTTCGTATAAATCCTTGAGAGGGGGCAATAGTGCAGTGGAATCATTGCGATTTATTAAAAATTCCATCATCAATACCATATCCCCACTTCCTGATTCTCCGATAATCCCCATATCATTTAATATGGAATATACGATTTCTTTCACACTTCGTTGTTTTTGCGTAAACTTGTCTGATTCCATGTATGCCAGGGATTCCCGAATAGTCATTAACGATTGTCTAAGGCGATATTGTCCTACTGTTTTTTTCAGAATGCTTTGTACTTCTAATCGGTTGATTGGTTTATGAATAAAGAACTCAACACCCTTTTCATAAGCTTCACCGACAATTTCTTTATTTTCGATTTGAGAAATCATGATGAATTGTCCTTGAAATCCTTGAATCCTCAATTGTTCAATTGTTTCAATTCCGTCGAGATTAGGCATTAAAAAGTCGATTAAGACAACATCTGGACGGATCGAAAGGATGAGCGGAAGCGAATGGGCGCCAGATTCTGCTTCACCGACTACATCTCCTAGCTTGCCCTCTGAAATGATTTTCTTTAGCATTCTACGACTTGCTTTATCGTCGTCTACTATAAAATATCTCAGTTTTATTCACCTTTCTTTCTTATGTTATCGGTAGGAATTTTGATTCGAAAAGTAGTACCTTCATCTTGTGATTCTACTTCAATTTGGCCTTGAAGAGTATGAACAATTTCATGTACATGAGATAGACCAATCCCTGTTGCACCAACCCCATGATTATTGAATTTTGTTGTATAGCCAGGTTCAAAGATGATTGAAAGGTCCTCTTCGGGAATTCCATTTCCAGAATCTTTTATAGTGAAAGAAATAAACTCTAGTTCCTCGAAGATATCTATATCGATTTTTCCTTTTTCCGAAATGGCCTCAACAGCATTAGCGGTCAGATTATTCAATAATGCCAGTAATTGTATTTTTTGATGGGTATAAAAATCAGTAGAAATTGTCAGATTAAACAAGATTTTTTTGTCTAACATTTCACTATATTTTTCATTTGCTGTAACCACAAATCCTAGCACATCAGAAAGAAAAAGATCATCATTACTTTTTTGAATCGTTATCTTGGACAGACCTGAAAGTATCCGCTGTGAATCCTTTTTCACTTCATGTATTTCTTGAGCAATGAGCAATGCTTGCACGCTTAGCTCGCCCTGATTGCTCTTCTTTAATTTTCGATATAAATCATGGCAAGATGCCGTGATTTGTTCAATATGATTCATTGATTTCTGAAGGTAGAGAGTTTCCGAATATAATTCCGATCCAACTTCGAGCATTTCTTGCATTCGTTTTTTTTGTTCCGAAACAGTTATGGAACTATATAGTCCTACAACGAAGTAGCTCCGGAATAAGGCAACCCCGCTTAATATTGCCCATTCGCTAAAACCTGAGTTCTTATGATTTAATAACAGGTAGCGCATCAGGTGCTCTGCGCCGTTTGCGATAAACTCTATTCCTGCAGCCAAAAAACCAAGTAGAAGGGGAAAAGTTTTGTATTTCTCTATTTTAATCACGCTGAGCCCTAAACCAAACAAGAAATAAAACAGAAATGCAGGCAGATGATTCTTTATGCTTGCCAAGAAAGGAACGGGATCGATCATCAAATCTCCAAGAATGCGAAAACAAACGACAATCATGCCAGTGAAGAACCCAGTTAGAGCTAATGAAGCTGGTGGCTGAATAAGAATTATTAGAAAAAAAGTAATACTTCCTAATCCGAAACGAAAAGCCTCCCCATTGAAAGGAATTACTTTGATTTCGCTAGCAAACGCGGTTAACAGACCAGTAAGAATTAAGGAAATCCATCTAGATTTGTTAAAAAATATCTCAAAAAATGAAAATGAAGAAAACATTTATGTCTCCTTTGAAGTAATGAAGGCACCTAACTAAACAGGTGCCTTTACTTATAGATAATTTATTTTACCATTTCCTGAAGCAAATCAGAACATACTATAACCTGTTTTTTGTAAATGTATCAAAAGATGTCATTTTTCATCCATATTATGCGGATGCGATGTGATTGCACCAAATAAAAAAAATTTTCTTTAAGAAAAGTAAACATACTGCCATTTATAAGATTGATTAAATAAATTCAATCATATAAACATGGACTTCATGTATTTCATGCGATGAAGAGCTTTTTCCAAGCCGAAGAAGCGAAACTATTCGCATAATAAAAAGAACGACAGGTGCCTGACACCTGTCGTTCTTTTTTATTCAATCGATAGAATACCGCTTTGACCTTGAGGCGTGTGTCCTTGTTTCTTTACATTTAATTTTGTTAGGTTCGTAAAGATAATAGGAGTAACAGTAGATGGAGCTGACTTCTTGATGAAATCTAAATCAAATTTTAGAATTTCTTGCCCTTTTGTAATCTGCTCGCCTTCTTTTACAAGAACTGTAAAACCTTCTCCTTTTAAATTCACAGTATCCATCCCAACATGGATGAGAATTTCATATCCTTGTTTTGATTTGAGTCCAAGGGCATGTTTTGTTGGAAATATATTAATGATTTCACCGTCAACAGGTGAAACTACTGAACCTTTAGATGGAACGATTGCAAAACCATCACCCATCATTTTTTGTGAAAAGACCTGGTCTGGAACCTCATGAAGTGGAATAATTTCTCCTTCAATAGGCATAATAAATTCTTTTTCCGAAAGAGGTAGTTTCCGATTCTCTTTCACTGATGTGTCTTCGTTGGGAATTATATCAAGATTTACATTGTCCATATCAATTTTCTTCATAGCATCGGCAACAAATTCTACTTCAGTCCCAACCACGATTTGCAGATTGGATTTATTTAATTTCATAATTCCTCTAGCACCATGCGCTTTGAGGGCAGATTCGCTTACCTTCTCCATATCTTTAATATTTAAGCGAAGGCGTGTTATGCAATTATCAATTGTTGTAATGTTTTCTCTTCCACCAATATCATTAATAAAATGATAAGCCATCGTTTCAAATTCATTGTTACCAACAGTGGCAGCGGGAGTCGCATTATCGAAGTTTTCGTCATCATCCTCACGGCCAGGTGTTTTAATATTAAATGCTTTAATTAATCCGTAGAAAATAACGAAATAAATAACGGCGTAGACAAGACCTACTACTAATAACAATAATGGCTTTTCAGCGATGTTAAAGTTTAATGCATAATCAATAGCACCTGCAGAAAAAGTGAAGCCATCACGAATTCCAAGCATCGATGTAATAACAAAGGATAATCCTGTTAAAACAGCATGAACACCATATAATAATGGAGCAATAAACATAAATGAAAACTCAACTGGTTCTGTAATCCCTGTGAGGAATGAAGTCAATGCTAGACCAATAAACATTCCTAATGTAGCTTTTCTTTTCTCCGATTTTGCGGCAGCTACAATAGCAAACGCTGCACCAGGAAGTCCAAACATCATAACTGGGAAGAATCCAGTCATATAACCGCCCGCAGATGGATCTCCAGCAAAGAAACGTGCAATATCTCCGGTTTTACCAGCATACTCTCCAAATTGGAACCAGAATAAACTGTTTAATACATGGTGCAAGCCTAAAGGAATGAGCAGACGGTTTAAAAAACCGAAAATACCTGACCCGATTGCTCCTAAGCCAATAATCCAGTTGCCGAGCCCATTAATGCCATCCTGAATCGGCGGCCAAGCAAATCCGGCAATTCCAGCTAAAAGAACCATTGCAATGGAAGTAATAATTGGAATAAACCTTCGGCCACTAAAGAAGCCTAACCACTCAGGCAACTTTATATCATGGAAGCGATTGTATAATAATCCCGCAATAATCCCGGCTAATATTCCTCCAAGAACTCCCATATTAATATCTTTATCAATTGCTTTTGTTCCTTCAGTTAAAACCAAGTAACCTATTGCACCGGATAATGCAGCGGCACCGTTGTTATCCTTTGAAAAACCAATGGCTACTCCAATCGCGAAGATTAATGCTAAGTTTGCAAAAATCGCGTTTCCTGCATTCGCAATAAATGGAATATCTAGTAAATCGGGTTGTCCAAACCGAAGCAATAGCCCTGCAGCAGGCAATACTGCTATCGGAAGCATTAATGCTTTACCAATCCGTTGTAAAAAGCCTAACATAATAGTTCTCTCCTTTTTAAAAGTCATTCTAGTGAAAGCGCTTTTCCATTAGTAAATATATCACTAAATACTTATAGATGTCTATACCAATTTTTAATTCAATAATAGATATTTAAATTCCTTTACCATACTTGATGGGCGAAAGATGGAAAATTTAAGTTTATCGATTCAATTAAATTGGTATAGACAACTAGAAAATGATAATGCTAATATATAGTATAGAAATACCCGAAAGGAAGTAATTTCAATGATTCAAAAATTTAATCATATTTTGCTTAAGGGAATCCAAGTTTATGCAGAAGATATATTAATTGAAAATGGATTTATTAAAATAAATAACGGAAAAATAGTGGAAATCGGATCAATGGAAGAACTTGAAAAGGAGAATGAATTTGAAGTTATTGAGCTTCCTGGGCACTATAAAGCAATTCCCGGTTTAATCGATGTTCATATTCATGGGGTCAATGGTGCTGATACGATGGACGCCACTATGGAAGCACTAGACACAATGGTTACAGCTCTACCGAAAGAAGGAACCACAAGTTTTTTAGCCACAACAATGACCCAAGAAGGTAAACAAATTGAAAATGCTTTAATAAATGCAGCGCAATACATTGAAAAGCAGAAACCAAATGGAAAGGCCGAAATACTTGGCCTCCATCTTGAAGGGCCGTTTGTAAACGCAAAAAGAGCAGGGGCACAGCCGATACAGCATATTATTGACCCAGACCTTGCTTTATTTCAAAAGTGGCAAAACCTTACAAAAGGGAATATTAAACTTGTCACACTTGCGCCAGAGCAGCCAGGTGGATTAGAAATGATTCGATATTTAAAGTCAAATGGGATCATTGCATCAATTGGTCACACAGATGCATCCTATGATGAAGTTAACGAAGCCATTGATGCTGGTGCAAACCACGTAACCCATCTTTTTAATCAAATGAGGGGGCTGCATCACCGTGAACCCGGTGTCGTGGGTGCAGCTTTTTTACGAGATGAATTAAAAGCTGAAATTATCGTGGATGGGGTGCATGTTCGTCCGGAAATGGTAAAACTTGCTTTCAAACAAAAGCAAAGTGAAGGGTTAATCTTAATAACCGATTCCATGCGGGCGAAATGTTTGAAAAATGGTAAATATGATCTTGGTGGTCAAGAAGTAACAGTAAAAAATGGAAAAGCAGTCCTTGAGGACGGAACTCTTGCTGGAAGTATTTTGAAAATGGGGCATGCAGTAAAAAATATTATTGCTTATACTGGCTGTCCACTTGAAGATGCAATTGAAATGGCTTCCGTGAATCCAGCAAAGCAGTTGAATATTTATGATCGGAAAGGCAGTATTGCTGTTGGAAAAGATGCAGACATTGTCATTCTTGATGAAGAAATGGAAGTTTATATGACACTTTGCCATGGGTCGCTTGCATTTAAAAGGGAGGAAAACTCAAAATGAGGATTATTGAAGTAAAAGATTACCAACAAATGAGTAATAGAGCGGCTGAATTTATCATTGAAAAGGTAGTTCAGAATCCAAGTATTAAACTTGGATTGGCAACAGGTGGGACACCAATCGGAACCTATAAAAGTCTAATCGAGGATCACAAAATGAATGGGACCTCTTATCAGAAAGTAACCACTTTTAATTTGGATGAGTACATGGGACTATCAGGTGATAATAAGAACAGCTACCGGTATTTTATGAATAACCAACTTTTTAATTATATTGATATGAATAAAGCTAAAACAAATATTCCAAGCGGAATTGCTGCTGATTTTCAAGAAGAATGCAATCGTTATGAAGATTTAATTGCTAAGCATGGTGGCGTTGATTTACAAATTCTCGGAATTGGCAGTAATGGGCATATTGGATTCAATGAACCAGGAACTTCCTTTGGTTCCAAAACGCATATTGTAAAGTTAGCACCTTCGACCATTCAAGCAAATGCAAGATTTTTTAACCGAATCGAAGAGGTTCCTACTAAAGCGATTACGATGGGGATTTCAACCATTATGAAAAGCAAAGAAATTCTTCTACTGGTTTCAGGTGATAAGAAAAAAGAAGCACTTTTTAGACTCTTAAACGGCGAAATTAATGAAAGTTTTCCTGCATCCGTGTTGAAAAATCACCCTTGTGTTACAATTATTGCAGATAAAGAGGCAATAGCAGATCTAAAGGTTCACTATAGCGCAAAGGTGCCAATGTAAAGGAAAGGATGCAGTTGGAGGAAAATGATTAATAAGAATTCTCCCATTCCAATTTATTATCAACTTGAAGGATATATCAAAGAGTTAATTGAAAACGGCGAATTGCGACCTGGTGATTCTCTTCCTCCTGAGAGAGAATATGCGGAGAAATATCAAATTAGCCGGATGACCGTTAGACAGGCCTTTACACAGTTAGTAAATGAGGGCTATTTATATCGTTTGCAAGGAAAAGGAACATTTGTTGCAGAAAGAAAAATCGAACAGCCCCTTCAGGGATTAACAAGTTTCACAGAAGATATGAAGGCAAGAGGATTGGAACCAGGGAGCCAATTAATCCACTTTGAAATTATTCCGGCGACAAAACAAATAGCAGGTCAGCTTTTGATTTCTGAATATGGACCCGTATATGAAATCAAACGGATTCGTATGGCAGATAGTGTCCCAATGGCCTTAGAAACAAATTATATTTCAGCAAATCTCGTTAAAGGACTTACGGAACAAATTGTAAATAAATCCCTATACGCACATATTGAAGGACAGTTAGACTTAAAAATTGATAGCGCTTCTCAGATTATTGAATCATCAATTGCCAGCCAAAGTGAGGCAAATTATTTAAAGATCACCAAAGGGTCACCAGTTATGTTAATCCAAAGAAATACTTTTCTTAAAGATAATACCCCGGTTGAATTTGTTAAATCTGTATATCGTGCGGATCGTTACAAGTTTATGATTCAGATGAAACGCTGAAAACAAAGGAGATTATTTACCTTGTTCAATCTTTATTTTTCTAAGCTTAAAGAATTATTAAGTTTAATCGAAAAAGATGAAAATGAAAACCTCAAAACAGCTGCAGAGAAAGTGGCCCAGTGCATCCAAAAGGATGGGATTGTTCATGTTTTTGGTTGCGGACATTCCCATATGCTTGGGGAAGAACTATTTTACCGAGCTGGAGGATTGGTTCCAATTAATCCAATCCTAATAGAAGATTTAATGCTGCATAAAGGGGCGGTTCGCTCCTCTCAATTAGAAAAAGAAAATGATTTTGCAGAACAATTCATGAAAAATGTTAAGATTCAACCTCAAGATATTGTCATTGTCGCATCAACCTCTGGCAGGAATCCTGTGCCAATTGATGTGGCCGAGATTGCTAAAAATAAAGGTGCATTTGTCATTAGCGTCACATCGTATGTTTATACAAAAACCGTGAAGTCAAGACATAAAAATGGTAAATATTTGTATCATACGGCTGACCTTTCCATTGATAATCATATTAAAGTGGGTGATGCATTAATGGAGCACGAGTCAATTGGTGTAAACTTTGGTTCAGGTTCAACGGTTGTAGGGACAGCAATTGTTAACGGAATAATGGTTGAAGCCATCAGCCTAATGATTGAAAATAATTTTGAACCGCCAATCTTTAAAAGTGGCAATGCAGATGGTGCCGAAGAACATAATCGAGATCTTATTAACAAATATAAAGGCCGAATTCCGATGCTGGAAAATTGACCCTTAAAAACAAGCCGACAGTTTCAATAGTTGGTTTTTTTTGTGGAAAATTGTTATTATGCCCGATTATTAAATACGTTTATTTTCCATCAATACTTTCTTTGAAAAACATTAACACTATAAAAGTAATATGAATTTCAGAAGGAGGTATTTCGATTGATAAAAAAACCAGTTGGGTTACTGTTAACAGCGGTCTTAACAATGGGCCTTGCTGCTTGTAATAACAATGATAATAAAGAGATAAATGATCAAGGGTCAAATCGTATAGGAATGAACACGAATAACAGAAACAATACCCCTTATATGGATGTACGTAATGGGAGAGATGATGGGATCGACCACAATGGTCCTTTAACTGAGGATTATACGAACAATAATAACAGCGAATCTGATTCTGATGTAAATTTTTATAACAATAAACGAAAAAACAAGAAGAATTACAACAACAATGATGATATGATTTCTGCATATCAAACAAATTTGAACAGTAATCAATACCCTCATACAAGAGCGGTATTAATCCGAGATGCAAAGTACCAGTTTATTCGTCTCGATCCTAGACTAGGTAATTTGGCACTCCAACAGATCCAACCTTATATTCAGCAGCAAAGACCGAATGAACAAGCACCAGTCCAACAACAACCGGCACCAATTCAACAGCAACCAGCACCAATTCAACAGCAACCAGCACCGAAGCAACAACGGCCAGCACCACCACAAGCCCAACCGGCACCAAAACAGCCAGCTGCTACACAAAATAATGCACCTGCCACTGGGACAGTTAGTCAATACGTACAACAAGTAATTGACTTAACAAATGCCCAACGCAGTAAAAACGGACTTCCAGCTTTAAAGGCGGACACACAGTTAAACAGTGTTGCACAGAAAAAATCGTTGGATATGCAGCAAAAAAATTATTTTTCACATACAAGCCCTACCTATGGATCACCATTTGACATGATGAGAGACTTTGGCGTGACTTATAAATCTGCAGGTGAAAATATCGCACAAGGACAACGAACGCCACAAGAAGTAGTAACTGCTTGGATGAACAGTGAAGGGCATCGTAAAAATATCTTAAGTTCAAATTTTACTCATATTGGGGTAGGATTTGAAGCGACAGGCAAACACTGGACCCAAATGTTTATTGGTAAATAAAGTGAAAACAAACCGACAAAAGTTAATCTTCTGTCGGTTTGTTTTTTAAATGATAATATTTTCTTTTTTCATTATCGACGAAATCGTTGGAAATTTAAAATGAAAAGTGGTTCCCATTCCCACTTCACTTTCAGCCCAAACCGTACCATCCATTGCACGTGCAATGCTGTAAACCACCATCATACCTAAGCCTGTTCCATTTTTTCCTTTTGTGGAATAAAATGGTTCTCCTAATCGCTCCAGCTGTTCTATGGTCATTCCAACACCTGTGTCCTTCACACTAATGGTTACATTGTTTTTACTATACTCCGTTGTGACAGTTAAATAACCTCCATTAGGCATTGCTTCAATCGCATTTTTGAGGACATTCACAAAGCATTGCCGGAATTTCTGGCCATCCCCTTTTATGAATCCAATCACTGAAAAGTCTGTGCTAATCTCGACTGAATTTTGATTGGCTAAGGGCTGAAGTATATTTATTAATTGCCGTAATTCACTTTTTACATTTAGTTCCTCAAATGCCTCAAGCGATGGTTTTGCAAAGGTTAAATAATCTTGGATAACCCGTTCAGCCGAAATTAACTCCTCTTTTACAATCGATAAATATTCTTTCCGTTTTTGCCTTGAAAGGTAATCATCTTGAAGGAGCTGAACAAACCCGCTAGCTGCAGTTAGTGGATTACGAATCTCATGGGAAATGGCCGCTCCCATTTGTTCGACTGCTTTTAATTTTTCAGCTTTAATCAGCTGTTGCTGCATTTCATTATTTCTTCTAACAAATTCAATCCCATAGGAAATGATCCCAATTCCGAGAGAGGGAATGAATAAGAACGCAGTCCATGCATCCAGCCAATAGGAATGGGGATGGGCGAAGCTCATCCCAATGACTGTCACTATGCCGAGGATCATTCCCAAACATACTGTCACGAAAATGCGGCGTGCTGGCACTTGCTTTAAAAACCAAGGATATAATCGCCAAAATACTACTGTGAGAGGTACATAAAACATAATGGTTTGAAAAAAGCCTGAATCAAAGCCATAGAAACCCCGTATGATAATAATTGCTCCTATAAGAATCGGGCCAATTCCAACATAAAGGGCCCCCAAAACCAAAGGAATAATCCTTAAATCATATCTGGCATAAGGAATCGGATTGTATGAGAAATTGATACATAACCATAACATAGCAATAAAAAAAATCGTAAGTGAGGGTTTGGATAGGGTGAATTTTCTAAAATTATCGAAAAAAATTAAACAAAAAAACAATAAAATAATATATATTGAGAGGTTTAAGAAAAGATGTTTCGTAATTTCCATTGTCTCACCATCCAAAAAGGGCTGATAGGAAAATTTTACATGTATTTTCCGCATTATACAACAAAATTTGCATAATATTTAGAAAAATATGTTTTGAATTGATAAAAAAAGGAAGGCTTGTATTATTTACAAGCCTTCCATGCTTAAATGAGAAGATGAAATTGTATTTCTACCTTTTGTCTTAGATAAATATAATGCCGAATCAGCCATTTGAATTAATGCTTGCGGTTTTTCTAAAGTTGTTGGAACCATTGTGGCAAATCCAATACTTAACGTAACAATATCAGCAATGTCAGAACTAATATGAGGAATTTTAAGTAACTTAATTGTCTCCTGAATTTGATAAGCAATTTTCATCCCTTCCTCCATGGTGGTAGAAGGAGAGATGAGAGCAAATTCCTCACCTCCATAACGGCAAAAAGTATAATGAGAGTTAACAGCCATTTGATTGTTAATAGCTTGTGCAATTGATTGTAAGCAAAAATCTCCAGTTAGATGGCCGTATGTATCATTGTATTTTTTAAAGTAATCAATATCAAACATAATTAATGTGATTGGCGTATGACTTATAGAAGAATTAGCCCATGCTTTATTAAGTGTTTCGTCAAAATATCTTCTGTTGGCAATCCCTGTTAGTCCATCTGAGTAGGATAGTTGATTGAGTAATTGATTTGCCTCTTGTAGTTTTTGTTCGGTAAGTTTTCGATCAGTAATATTTCTTGATACAATAATGACTTTCTTACTTCCATCTTCTTCGAAATGAACGCTTTTTAAAGTAGATTCAATCCAAACATAATCTCCTATATTCGTACGGTACCTGTAGGTTGATTCAGCCCCACCCTCATGAAGTGCTTTTTCAAACATGTCTTTTGTTTGTACAACATCATCTGGATGAATAAAAACCTCCATTTTTTTTCCGAGAAGTTCAGGATACTCAAAATGAATAATTTCTTTTACAGCGGGTGAAATATAAATATATTCGGCTTTTTCGTTGTGCATTGTAATCATGTCACTTGAATATTCAGCTATGAGGCGAAAACGTTCTTCTGTTTCCTTCAATTTCATGACATTATGCTTTAATTGATTTTGTACTTCGTATGACTTCACCACGAAAACAAAAAAATGATAAGCAAAAAAACCACCAATGAGAGAAATTAAATAATGTATGGTTAAAACACTTTTGAGCATTTGGAAGTTATCAATTCTGATAATGAAAATGATTGAAACAATTAATAAACCAATCAGATTCATTATGAAAGCCTTTAAAGTTCTGGAATAGTTTAATGTTGCGATTCCACCACAGAGGATGCCTGTTAATACAGCCCCGATTGCTCCCAATAAGGAAGATTCATTCATACCAAAAAGAAGGATTCTTCCTGCTGCAATAAGAACAGCAGCCAATAATGCTGGGATATACCCACCGAAAGTTGCTGCGATCACTATTGCCAAATGGCGTAGATCAGCAATCGTGTTTACGTTAATTTGAATGCTAAACGACATTAAGATATTCCCTAGAACTCCAAAACAAAATCCCCAATATAATTTTGAGGATAGCGGAGAGGAAGAATTAATTGGCTTATCTTTAAATAACACTCCCATAATAGAAAAGGAAGCAATTAATAGTGAGGCATTTGAAACAAAATCTTTTAACATGCATACTCTCCTGGAATAGTGAATAAAGTTCTTAGAGCTATTGTGCAATATTATTTCATAAATTATTTGCATCTTTCCAATTATACTATGAATTAGATATTTATGACAAAGTTAGATTAAAAAAGGCTCCCTTGTGACGTTCTTGAACAGTTAGTGTCAATTTTTTTTTAATTACATCAATATACTACTTCTGACTACAAACTATCTTAAGCACTTAATCACGTAAGAGAAGGGACCTTAATATTTGGAAAAATTTTTTATTAAACGCTTACAAAAATCTGTTGACTGAGTAAATAGTCGATGATAAGATACAACTATACTAATTAATTAGTTCAATAAACTAATTAAAAGAAATGCACTAATATTTTTTTAATAATCTTTGAAAGGGATTTCAAAGTACTGAAGGTTCAAAAAGTTTTAAGGATTTAAAGGTATAGGTAATCGGGTTAGATTAAAAACTAAATGCATAATGGAGGGGTCAAAAGTGAGTCAAACTGCAAAAAAAGCCGCTGTAGTACAAGGTTCTGCAAATGAATTTAGAAAGTTTGGAATGAAAGACAAACTTGGTTATATGTTTGGTGATTGGGGGAACGATTTCTTCTTTGTTCTAGTTGCCGCATTCTTAATGGTTTTTTATACAGATGTCTTTCATATTAATCCTGCAGCAGTCGGTGGATTATTCTTACTTGCCCGTTTGTGGGATGCAGTAGCAGACGTATCATGGGGCCGTTTTATTGATACAAGAAAAGCAGGGAAAAATGGCAAATTCAGGCCTTGGATTTTTAGAATGTCTTTCCCGCTTGTTATTTGTGGTGTTTTAATGTTTGTTCACATTCCAGGAATGTCAGATGGATTTTATCTTGCTTATGCTTACGTAACATATATTATTTGGGGAACACTATATAGTACAGTTAATATTCCTTACGGATCAATGGCTTCAGTTATCACAGGCGATCCTGTTGAACGTACAGCACTATCAAGCTGGAGAACATTAGGTGGAAACTTGGCTGGTTTAATTATTAACGTGGTTGGCCCTATGATTTTGTTTGTTAACAACAAACCAGATGCTAATCGCTTCATATTAGCTGCATTAATTTTCGGTGGACTTGCACTTGCTTGTTATATGGCTTGTTATAAATTATCGGTTGAACGAATTGTAATGGATGAAACAACTAAACCAAAAGTGAATTTGGGACAAACAATGAAAGGTCTTGGAAAAAACAAACCATTAATTTGGTTCCTCATTGCTTCATTATTGTTCTTGGTTTGCTTTATGCTAATTGGTGCAGTAAACGTTTATCTATTTAAAGATTACTTCGGAAATGCGAAAGCACTAAGTATGGTTGGTCTTCTTCAAGCTATTGCAGTATTTGTAGGTATGCCATTTGTTAAACCATTAGTTGCGAAATTTGGTAAAAAAGAAGTGGCTTCTGGTGGCTTATTAATAGCAACAGTTATATATGCGATTTTGTACTTCCTTCCAAATTTAACTGGAACACAATTTATTGGTGTATTAACAATTGGGATGTTTGGTTATGGAATTTTCAACCTTGTCATTTGGGCTTTTGTTACTGACGTTATTGATTATCATGAGTATTTAACTGGTTTACGTGAAGATGGAACCGTTTACTCGATTTATTCTATGGCACGTAAAGTTGGTCAAGCAGTAGCTGGCGGCGTTGGTGGTGCAGCAATCGCAGCTGTTGGTTATAATCCAACTCTTAAAGCACAAACAGCTGATACGCTTCAAGGAATTCATACACTTGGAACTCTAGTACCTGCAATCATACTTGCTGTTGTGTTCCTAATTATTGTATTCTGTTATCCATTAAACAAAAAACGTACAGCGCAACTTACAGCTGATTTAGCTGAAAGGAGAAAAGGCAAACATTAATTCAATATTACCAGAAGGAAGATAGCTAACATCTGTTAGCTATCTCAGATTGTAGACAAAAG
>NZ_JAGGQR010000036.1:25917-44093 GCF_018613205.1 Bacillus sp. ISL-46 | reverse complement strand
GCCCGTTGAATTTGGAAGTATAGCAGCCTAATAAGGGTGTTTTATCTCTGTCTCAAATCACTAGGACAGTCTAAGGAAGTGGTTTTTTATAATATAAATTTAGTTACAATGCATTACCCATCCAAATTTCTTAAAACAGTTAACTTTACTTTGAATTTTGTTCACCAAGGGGATACTCCATATCGTTAAGATACTGGTGTATATAGAGGACTTTAAATGAAGAGGCTCTATTTTCCCAACCTTTTTTCTATAAATCCTTACTTATTTTTAATGCCTTTTTCGTTTCATTTGCATACCTAATTAACCTAAAGGGTTTACTTATGACTCTTTTAGGCATTTCATGAATGAACTTGTTAAAATCCTCTCTATATTCTCTAGTCAAATTTGTCGGTTTTGATGTAACTCTCTTAAATATTTCTTTAGATAACTCCCTCATTGGATTCAAATCTGTCACCATTTTACGCTGGCAGTTTGTACACTTGATACATTGAATTTTACCGTTTAAATACTGAACATGATGTAAAGTTTCATCATGGCAATGTGAACAATACAGGGAGGCATCGATCTCTGTAATTTTCATATAGTTTTACTCCTTTACTAATATTCAATAAACTTTGTTTCGAAAAAGGATTATCACTTTTATTATTACATGCCTATTTATCTAAATAATTATTCTCAGTTAATTGTATAAGACAGACAAAAACCTAATGGATTGACTCAAGTATTTATAAAATAATTTTCATTCAATTTTAAAACAACACCAGCCGTTTGCTCATCAATAATTAGAACATTAATAAATTGACCTCTCAAAGCGCCAAGAACACTTTCAGCTTTATGATCTCCTTCAACAACTGCAATCACCTTTTTTATTTTTTTTAATTCTTCTAATGAAATTCCTATTACCCTGTTATTAATAGAATCATTGATCTGATTACCTTGTTTATCAAAAAATCGAAAACCAATGTCTCCTACTACACCCATTTTATTAAGATGACTTAAATCAGTTTCTTTCAAATAACCAATCTTCATTAATGTCGAATCCTTGAAAGGATTACCTATACCAATAATAGCAATATCTACATTACGTCCACTTTCTAATACTGTTTCAATGTCCTGCATTTCCATTAAACGTTCTTTTAGTTCTTCTGATTCAACAATGGCGGGTGCATATAAATAGGTGCAATGACCATTTATCTTTTTAGCGAATTCATTAGCCAGTTGATTAGCATGGATTTCAACATTTTTAACGCCCATGCCTCCTTCTAATGGAACCACCTTAATGTCTTCTCTTCGTTCAAAAGGATATTCTTGAATCAGGTATGAAAGTGTCGAGCCCCATGAAATTCCAATCCCTTTTACCTCTCTCATATTTTGCGAAATATAACCAGCGCCAGCTTGGCCGATAGCCCGCTTCGACATTTCACTAGTTAGCCCGTTGTTTGGTACAACAATGGCATCCGAGAGACCAAAATGTTTTTCGAGCTGCTGCTCTAATTCAACTGTCCGAACGCTTTCATCTTTTATATAAATATTTACAATTCCTTCATCCTTTGCCTTTTGCAGCAATTTTGAAATGACGGGTCTTGAAACACCTATTTTTTTAGCAATTTCCGCTTGAGTCCAGCCGTCCTTATAATATAAGCTGGATACTTTAACTAATTGCCTTTTTTCATTCCAATCCACTTATCATTCTCCTTTTGGTAATTTCAATAGGATATTTATTCGTTTAAGATATAATTATTGTACACAATACCTTTTGAAAAATCATCCAGGATATAGGAAAAGTTCCGAGAGTCTTAATCTTCAGCACTTTTGTTAAAAAACATATATATCCGCCCACAACCGAGGAAATTTATACAGCGACCTCTTCATTCTACCGATTTCGCAGTTTATTGACCGCATTTATAGCGGCTTCATAAAATGTTTCTGATATAGTCGGATGAGGATGGATCATTTTGGCCGCTTCTTCTATGGTTCCTTCAAGGTACATGAACGCAGACGCTTCAGCTATCATTTCTGTAACATGAGGCCCAGCCATGACGACACCAATAATTTCGCCGTATCTTGCTTCATATATAACTTTTGTGAAGCCTTCCGGCTCACCGACGCTTAGCGCTTTACCGCTACCAGCAAAGTCAAATTTTTCAACTTGTACATCGATGCCTTGCTTTTTCGCTTCATCCTCTGACAAACCAACCGACGCAATTTCCGGAAGTGTATAAATGCAACGAGGCATTACTTTGTAATCCATTTTATCCTTGCCACCGGCAGCATTAGTGGCGGCAACCACTCCTTCGGCACTGGCTGCATGAGCAAGCTGCCAACCACCAATCACATCGCCAATCGCGTAAACATTTGGCTTGCTGGTTTCCATTTTATTATTCACTTTTATGAACGGCCCGTTTTGTTCGAGGCTTAACTCTTTTGTTGCAGAAAGGTTCGGCCGACGGCCAGTGCTGACTAGTAAGGTTTCAGCATCTACAGAAAATTCTTTTCCTTTTGCATCTGCACACACAACTGTTTTTAAACCGTCTGCTTCCTGAACTTTCTGTACACTTGCACCAGTATAAATTTTAATCCCTTTTTTCTTCAATGCCTTAGTCAAAAACTTAGATGCTTCACTATCCTCTGTAGGGATAATCCGATCTGCAGCCTCGACGATAGTAACTTCTGCTTTCAAGGAAGTAAAAATAGTGGCAAATTCGACCCCAATAACTCCACCTCCGATAATGATCAGGGATTTTGGAATGTCTTTAATGTCAAAAATGGTATCACTGGTATCAAACTTTACGGTATCAAGCCCGGTTATTGGCGGCACAGCAGGAGTAGAACCGGTCGAGACAATCACTTTACCTGCTTGAAGGTTTTCTTCTCCAGTGTCCGATTTTACTTTGACAACTCCACCTTCAAGAACTGACCCATAGCCATTGTATAAATCAATTTTGCCCTGTTTAAGTAAAAAGGCAATTCCTCCACGCAGTCGATTAATGACATCATCTTTTCGTTTTTTCATCTTGCTAAAGGAAAACGTCAAAGAACCCGTTTCAATTCCCCAATCCTTTGCCTTTTCAATCTGTTCAATAATTTCTGAATGCTTTAAATAGGTCTTCGACGGAATACAGCCCCGATTTAAACATGTACCGCCAAGAAAACCGGCCTCAATTAAAGCTGTTTTTTTTCCTAGTTCAGCTGCATGTAGAGCGGCTACGTATCCGCCAGGCCCGCCACCTACCACAATAATTTCATAAGATTTACTCAATTCTTTCACCTCATTACACAAGTAACTCAAATGGATTTTCAAGAACTTGTTTCAATTCTGTCAAGAAAGCAGCCGCCGGGGCACCGTCCATGGCACGATGGTCAAATGACAGACTGAGTGCCATCATTGGACGAATCGTCACAGCACCATTGACTGCAACAGGTTTATCTTGGATTCGTCCAACTCCGAGAATCGCACTTTCCGGCTGGTTAATGATTGGTGTAAACGTATCAATTGCATACATGCCAAGATTGCTGATTGTAAAAGTCGATCCTTTTAACTGGTGCGGAAGCAAGCTATTTTCACGCGCACGCTTCCCAATTTCCTTAGCATCCTTAGTAAGTTCAGCAAATCCCTTGCCGAGCACATCCTTAATGACAGGTACCATAAGACCGTCCGGCACCGCAACCGCAAGAGCGATGTGAACATCACTATGTTGAACAATTTCGTCTCCTTCAATAGACACATTCACTTCCGGATGACGTGCAAGTGCTACAGCAGTTGTTTTGATCAAAATATCTGTAAACGATAGACGAAATCCTGTTTGCTTTTCAATAACAGGAAGAAGGGATGTGCGGAGATCTTTCACTTTTGTCATATCCACTTCTGTTGTTAATGTGACATGAGGTGCTGTATAAGCACTTTGTACCATGCGCTGGGCAATTACCTTTCTCATGCCAGACATCTTCTTGCGCTGCGGTTGGATTACCGAATCCAATTCTGTTTTCGAAACGGCCGGGATTACATCCGTTTTTAAAATTTTCCCATTGATGCCGTTGCCGTTTACTGCTGACAAATCAACTTTCTCTGCCTCAGCAATTTTACGGGCAAGCGGTGTCGCCTTAGGTGCCGCATTCATAGATTCTACATCTTTCTTATGCACACGACCATTCGGACCGCTTCCTTTAATAAAGAATAATTCCAAATTATTCATACGGGCAATCTTCCGAGCCGCAGGGGTTGCACGAGGTTTTTCTCCGCGTTGAACGACTGATGCTTCCACTGGAACTGTTTGTTCCTCAACAACCGGTTCTTCCTTCTTTTCCTGTACGTCTTCTTCCGAACCAGAGATGCCAGTTGAGGTTTCAGGCACTTTTTCACCTGCTGCGCCGATATAACCAATGGTTTGATTTACCGGGACTTGGTCATCCATTTGAAAATATTTTTTCAACAAAATCCCTTGATCGTATGCTTCAACTTCAATATTTATTTTATCTGTCATTATTTCAAAAAGCGGTTCGCCAATTTCAACTGTGTCCCCTTCTTCTTTAAACCACTGAAGGAGGGTACCAACTTCCATCGTACTGCTAAGTTTCGGCATAAAAATTTCCTTTGCCACTATAACACCCTCCCTCTTATTTATACTTTACTGTTTCTCTTACAGCCTCGATAATGTCAGGAACCTGAGGAATCGCCGCTTTTTCCAAGTTCGGGTTGTACGGAATCGGAACCTCTTTACCCCCTAGACGCTTAATCGGTGCATCCAGGTAGTCAAATGCTTCACTTTCTGCAACAACACTAACGATTTCTCCGCCTATACCTCCGCGTTGAACAGCTTCATGAATCACAATTAAGCGTCCTGTCTTTTTAACAGAATTGATAATGGTTTCTTTATCAAGCGGTACAATCGTACGAGGGTCAACAACTTCAACACTGATTCCTTCTTTTTCAAGTTCAGCTGCAGCCTCAAGTGCTTTATGAACCATTATAGCCGTGGCAACTATGGTCACGTCTTCACCTTCACGCTTGATGTCCGCCTTGCCTAATTCAATTTTGTAGGTTTCCTCCGGCACTTCGGCAGCTGTTCTATACAATAATTTATGTTCGTAAAAAATAACTGGGTTATCATCTTCAATTGCTGCTTTTAATAAACCTTTTGCATCGTAAGCTGTAGATGGTTGAACCACTTTCAGGCCTGGAATATGGGCCATCCATGCTTCAAGGCTTTGAGAATGCTGTGCTGCAGCACCTGTACCAGAACCGGATGGTGTTCTTAATACCATTGGCACTTTTCCTTTACCACCGAACATATAGCGCGTCTTCGCCGCCTGGTTAACCATATTGTCCATTGCAATCGTAATAAAGTCAGAGAATTGAAGTTCTAAGATCGGGCGCATTCCAGTTAAGGCTGCTCCGATTGCTGCTCCTGAAATTGCTGCTTCTGAAATTGGGGTATTGCGAATACGTTCAGGCCCAAACTCTTCAATCATCCCGCGTGTTACACCGAATGCTCCTCCATATACTCCAATATCTTCACCTAGAATAAAAACATCATTATTTTCACGCATTACCTGGCTCATTGCTTCTCGTACTGCTTCTAAATAGGTAATTTGTCTGGTCTCCATATTCTTCTTCCTCCTTCTTTACGCGTATATGTCTTCTAGTAAACTATCAAGTGACGGTTCAGGACTGTTTTCCGCAAATCTAACAGCGTCTTCAATTTCCTGGTATGCTGTATCTTGTAGCTGTTTCGCACTCTCTTCTGTCAATACACCGGCTTCAATTAAGACCTCTTTAAAACGCCTAATGCCATCCCTTGCTCTCCACTCATTCTCTTCTTCACGTGTACGGTATTTTTTCGCGTCACTTTTGGAGTGGCCTTTCCAGCGGTATGTTTTCATTTCAATTAGTGATGGGCCAAAACCAGCGCGTGCTCGTTCCACTGCTTCATTAACTGTATTCATAATTTCAATCATGTCAGTTCCATCTACGACCTTGCCTGGGATTCCGTACGCCCCGGCACGGTCTGCTATATTTTCAACACGGGTCATTTCTTTTACAGAACCTGACATGCCATACTGGTTGTTTTCGCAAATAAAGATAACCGGCAAATCCCAAATTGCCGCAAGGTTTACGGATTCATGGAAGCTTCCTTCATTAGAAGCACCATCTCCAAAGAAGCAAAGAACCACATAATTTTCTTTTTTCATTTTTGAAGTAAGTGCCGCGCCTACAGCAATCGGAATACCGCCACCAACAATACCATTGGCGCCGAGGTTTCCCTTTTCTACGTCTGCGATATGCATCGAGCCACCTTTCCCTTTACAATAGCCTGTTTCACGACCAAAGAGCTCCGCCATCATTTTATTGACGTCCCCTTCTTTGGAAATACAGTGGCCGTGACCACGGTGTGTGCTGACAATTTTATCTTTTCTCCCAATGACAGCGATCGAGCCAGCTGCAGATGCTTCCTGACCAACACAAAGATGTGTCGTTCCATGAATCATCCCTTTTGCAAAAAATTGATCCACCTTCTCATCAAAATATCGAATGAGCCACATTTCTTTATATAAATCTTTTAATTTCTCTTCCGTAATCATCTCAGGCAGTTTTAACGTATTCGCTATCATTTCAACTTCCTCCTTTTACATTTGTTCCGACGTATTACATTTGTAAACATCTTATAACTTATGATTCTCTAAGTCAAGTAAAAATCGGTGTAATTTATGTACTCAGTTTTCTTAAAAATTGATGATAAAAAAGGGAGAAAGGGAGAAAAAGGTCTTTAAAAACCAATTCCCCCAATCTCCCTCTAATACGTTCCATTTATTTTCTAAGAATACATTCCAAAGCTTGCAAAATAGGCAATTACAACTGATAGAGTACGATAGCAGGATTATCGAAAACGAACCTTGGCAGCCAGTAGATAAAAAAGTCTTCCCGCACCTCCTCATCCTATCAGATCAACGTTATGCCATTGATGGTTCATACCCCTTTAGAATTATGCAAGCAACGTCTTTCACTGAATTTTTACAGACCTTAAAAGTGAAAGTTGTCCCACAAAAGCAGGAACATACAACAATTAAGTCGAATTTGAAATTAAATAATTGAAAGGGAGTGGACACATGGTTATTAAGAAAAAGTCTGACGTTGAAGACTTCCTAAGTCACTTTCAAGTTTTTTCAGAATGGGACGGCACAAAACATTATCTTACCTTTGAAGATACGAAAAATAAGGGCTATCTCACCCTTATGAGTTATCCGAATGAAGGATTTACCTTTTACAGAAAAAACAATTCATTTTGGGATATGAAGGAGCACCCCATACATGAGAATGAAATTATTGGTTTTCTTTGGAAACATCGTAAAGCTTTAAATTCCTACTTGAAAGCAGCTGAATATCTGCTAATTGAGAGCCATTGAGCTCTTTTTTTGTTGTTTTAGATTGAATCCAGAATCAAAATTCACCAATAGAAAGGTGGTATTGAAAAGATACAAAAATTAATAAAAATGAGCAAAAAAACGCAAAAAACATACAAAATAACACTTATGTAAACGAGAATGCTTTAAATTGAAACCATTTAAAGGACAAATCGTATTTATCAATAATACCTAATAAAAGGAGAAAAACTATGAATTTAAACCCAGCCGAAATTATTGTAAATTCAGCTAATTTCGTTAAAATGCTGTTACAACAAAAAGGGGGATAAACGATGGAAGCAATGAATCACTTGCCGGTAGAGAAAATTTCTTTTGATAAGCTAGGATTTGAATCTAAAGCACGGGAAATTGCAACATTTATAAACGAATATCCGCCTCATCTGATATGAAAGAATGGTCGGAATGATAACTGCAAATGACAATCCTGATGGCCGATTAAAGAAATTTTAGGAAAAAACCTTTGTAAGGTAACAGGCTGTTCTGGACCTAATGGCAGTGGCGACGGTAATTATATTCTAGATTTAACTAATCCAAAGCTTCTGCTAAAGGAGTTTGAGCTTCAATCCTTAAGAGAAAGGGTTGAGTATTTACAGCCTTTAAAAGAGGAGTTGACAGAGGAGCTGAAAAAAAAGCGTCAAGAATTGCAGCTGCTAAGGTCAGACTTAATGAAGTTAATAAAAATAAGGCAGTTAAAATACTGAGAAAAATAGGGTGGGTAAATTTTTAAGAACTCGATAGCAGTCGGGTTCTTTTTTTATTGGTTTAATCTTTGCCAAATTTACGAAGAAATTCATAATAAAAATACAAAAAACCACTATAAGAGGATACTGCAAAGAGGATAATTTAATTTATGAAACACAATATGTAGGAAGAAATAAAAAGGGATAGACACTACTGATAGTAGGTGCTAACCCTTTTTTCGTTATAATTTCGACTTTTGCAGTGCCCTCTTTTTTATTGGGGGTTTTTTACTTATACATTAGATAATCTTATAAAATTGATTTGCAAAGTCATCCAAATCAAAGTCTCTTCTTAAATCTGCCATATCCATGTAGACGAATTGGTCTTGACGAGGGAAAAACAATCCGATTTTCGTGAACCGCTGTTTGTCTTCTTCTGGCAGTTTCTCATAAAAATCCAACAGATAATAGCCAATCAACTGGTTTGTATGATCAGATTTGAATCCAAAATTCTTTGTCACCTTTACATCTACCAGCATATCATCCAAAATGAAATCAGCGTCTGCCCATCCCTACACGCTTAGAATTCTTCCCGAACGTAGGGGTTGGAACATAAGAATGATGGATTTTAAAGTAATCAGAACACTTTTCCTTGTATTCCATCAGGTTAACCAGATCTTCCACCGCTTTTGGATTTACATTTAAAAAGTCAGATATGTACCCACTCCTGAAAAAAGTGATAACATTTGCCCAAACAAGTAACCCCTCTGCAAGCTTCTTCAAATCAAACGGAGTTTTCCCATTGATGTAACTGCTAACGCTGGCTATAAAACAAGTAGATATTATAGAAGATCTTTTCTGGATTAACTTTGAAACCGATTAATGTCTTAACTAAATGGGAGTGTTCTTACAATATCGTTAGCAGAAAAGAAGAATCTCTTCTTTCTGCTAATGATATTGTAAATTCTTAGCGTTGGAAAAATTCAACCCATTCCCCTTCTGAGCCGTATACGAAAAAGTAGCGATATCCATTAGGTAATGAAGTAATTTCTTGATCCACTAATTCTACATCTAAGCTTTGAATACGTTTAAATTCTTCCTCAATATTGTCCACCGTAACAGCGAAATGATGGACCTTACCTTCCGCAGGTAGTTGATCATTGTAGCCTTGAATTAACTCCAATTCAGTTTCATATGATTCATTAAACCCAAGGAATGCTAATCGGATAATTCCATTTGTATGGAGAAGTGTGCCTTTTAATGTTAAACCTACAACATCTTTATAAAATTTAATAGAATTTTCTAAGTTTCGTACCATAACTCCTACATGGTCAATCCTTTTTCTAGTCATTTTCTAACCCCCTATGAGAGTGTTTAGCAACCATTTTTCTTAAAGGTAAACTCATGCTTTTTTGCCAACCTCTAAAGCCAAATAAAGCCAAGATTCTGTTGTTTTTTCAATTCACTTTTCTTAAGCTTTTCGCCTGAATTCTCCTTTACACTATTACTCAAATTCAATTCCATAAAGAAAATCACTATTATGGTGCCTGTCTTTACTTATCTTACTCAACTCAATTAAGGACTAGAAGAGGTTCTTTCATCTTAAAAATTTTTTAATTCAAACACCTTAATAACACGGAAAAATGAAGTCAAAAAAATAAAATCCTGGCACAATCAGGGGGCTCTCTCCTTGTAATAGGATTATTTTATTTATTAAGTTAAAAAAAAGACATTTTCAAAGCTCTCAATGGCTTCAAATTAAAGTTACGTTCATAATGATAAACAACCATCTTCATAAGCTCCAATCCTTATAAAGTTAGCTTGTGCTTGCACCATGAAATTACTTATTGCTGGCGAATTTTTTTTATAAAGGTTACTATCTTTTTTCATCCATTCAATCTCTTTCTATCGTTCTATTCCTCTTTGTCGTTTCTTCTTTTTATTTTTGTGATATTGTTCGAATTCATCTTCCCTCCACTTGCGGTCAGCTTCACGGATTGCACTTTCAAGAATCGAGAAGAAATCCGTTCCATCAGGAAATTTAGAACCTAGATAATGATTAGGATGTGGTGTAAAGGTGTTAGGAGCTTCAAATGATGATTTTTCCACATTTCTAAATATTTGAACATTAAACGCTCTGTGAAGCTGATTCATTTTATCTGGGCCAATTTCATCTGAATAACGCAGGCATTCATGATAAAAGATTTTCATATAAGATTGATTATCCATTTGGATATCAGGATATTTATTTCGTAAAAACTCGTACTGTTGATCCTTATTATATGAATCCGTTTTATCGCTTTTAATGCAATACAAAGACAAAATAATTTCTTTTTGTTCTTCTTTTGAATACTTTCTTGGTGGGTTGGAGAAATCTTCTGGTGTTATTGTTTTTCCATAATACTCATCTGCCATTACAAAGAATTCTTTCTGTTCAATCTTTAAATAATTCCGACCATTCCAATGAGGGTACATTTCTTGTAACTGATGATCATAAAGCTGATCCATCAAGTCTAATGATTTATTCATATTTTCTTTATGTTTTAATAAAAACTGCATCTGTTTTAAATCTTTATTAGATGCATTTTTAATGGTTGATTGATCGGCAAAGTTAATTCCATTTTTCGTTCGTAGATGCTCAAATTGTTTCTCTGCATTTTGTAGTTCTTGCTGCAAGGATAATACAAATTGCTGTCGATTATTTAATAAAACATGAAGATCTCTTTCAATTTGTTTTATCTCTAATTCATGAAAAACCCTTTCAATGTCCTTGATGCTCAACAATTTATTTTGAGAAACAGTGGTTTCAACAACTTCAATTTTTTGATCTGTAGATAGTTCTTCCTTATTTAAATTCGGATAATATTTATCTAAGAATCTATTTGCTTCAATTTTTAAGATTTCTTCTGTCTGATTTAATAGTTCTGTTTCTTTTTCAATCCGGCTTATTTTTTTATATTTATCAATGGAATCCTGATGAAACTCAAGTCGGGATTGCCATTTTCCTAATTGTAATCTTCGAGTATTAATATTTTCATAGTTGACAAACATCCGTAACAGTTTTGCTGATTCACGTAATTGCTTTTTCTCTAAAGGAGTAAAGCGACGAACATACTTGTCAGTTCTTTCTTTTATCTGTTTTTCTTTCTTCGCTTCTGCAAGTTCAATGACCGTTTTGTTGTACTCTTTTCTGTTAGTATTCATTTTAATCCTATCGGATTCTTTACCTTCGCTTTGCATCTGCCTTGCAACAAAACCCTCGTGAATCGTTGGAAGTATTTCAATCCCTCTATCTTTGTTCGATAAATGAGTAATTCTTTCTGAAAAACCATTTTTCTCTAAAAAACGATTGGCATAATGAGCCCACTGTTCTCTCCAATACATCAGTTTTTCTTTTGTGTTCCAATCGGTTATATGTAAGGCTTTAACTTGTATTTTTCCGTCAACTATTTCTTTCACTTTCATTTGTTTATTCCCCCATGAACCATCTTCATTAAATGGACGGATCGTTAACATCACATGAAAGTGAGGGTTTTCTTCATCATCTCGATGGATGGATAAATCGGCAACCATCCCATCATTAACAAAAATTTCCGTACAAAATTCAATGGCTAATTGCTCTTGTTCGGCGTGGGATAATTCTTTTGGTAAGGCTACATTAATTTCACGAGCGAGTTGAGCATTCCATTGTTTTTCTTTTTTCTCCACTTCATTCCATAATTGTTGACGATCATAAACCCATTCAGGTGCATGACTAGGCGCCAGAATATGAGTAATCGGTTTCACTTTTCTTTTGTAAAACTTTTCTTCATTCGTTCTATCATCTATCAGTCTTTCACCAGAACGATAGGCCGCAGCCGCAATAGTGTTTTGTTGTTTTTTTCTTGAAATAATCTGATTAGAAAAATGATAGATTGCCATAGTTATAGTCACCTCACCATCTTTTACAAACATGAGCGAAGCGAATTTTTAAGACGCCTCACGAGTTTGGCTCCTTCATAGAAGGGGCCGACGCACAATACCAAGATAGTGGTATATAAGTGCGCCCTTATCTTCGATATTGGGACCATTATATCACTTCCCATGATTTGGTTCAAATGTTATAATATAGTAAACTATCTAAAAAGAGGTGCTAAAATGCCAAGACAAAATACAAAGGACAAAATAACTGACATCGAAGAGCAAATTAAAAAACTAAAAGAAAAACAAAAACGAATTTTGACCAATTCCCAGAGAGACATTGGTAAGTACTTAATGGACACATGGGGAATTGAAGATGTAAATGAAGCAAAAACATTAATAGATTTGTTTAAGGACCAAGTAAAGGTATATTCCGAGGTTGCATCATCCAACGAAGAGCAAAAAGAGGAAGAGACGACCATAAACCTATCGGGTGATTAATATGACAAATGAAGAGTTACATAAACTTGAGGACAAAATAAAAGTCCTGGAGCAAAAAAAGAAAGCCTTAGAATACAAAATTTCTAATGAAGATCGGCGAGAAAGAACTAGAAGATTGATCCAAAAAGGAGCACTTTTAGAAAAGTACTTAGAAAATGAAAATGTATCCCTAAAGGACACCGAAGATTTGTTAAAAATTTTAGCTGAGTTTAAAAATAAAAATAAGAAATATATTGATAGAAAAATTCAAAACATGCAGGAAGATCGAGAAGCGCATTAATTTAAATTCTACAAATTGTTAATGCGCTTTTTTATCTCACCTTTATTACTCCTCCACTTTCCACTTCGCTGAAATCCATTCAAAAATTCTATAAGAAAATCTATTTAGTGTTTCACCTTTTCCCCTAAATGATCAATTCTTTTATTCCGGTAAAATCCTAAAAAATTTTTAAGAATATTATACAGATCATTATGTTTATAGGTATTTACTATTTTTAAAAACTCTTAAATACATTTGACGATAATTTCCACTTCCATCAATATCCTAGTTTTTTCTACAGATAAATAAACTTTTAACATCTCGAATGCACCGTCAATCCTGGGAGCATTTTCATTTGAATATTGTTAAAATCTGAATCATTATCTCCATCAACAGAAAGAACTTTTATGTTAAGAAATTCACATCTTCTACTACCTAGAAATATTTTTCAATTGTTCGAACTTTATATCAAAAGCGTCTTCCGTTATTGGCATTTATTTTACCATCATGTTTTTCTCTTCTTTCTGCATTTTGTTCTTTCTCTATTTCATTTAAAGATGATAGAGATGATTTGAAGTGACAAGGCAGAAGAATACAATAAAAAGTCATGCATTTCAAATTTGGTATTGTTTTGAAATAAAAAAATACACTACGAAGGATGGATCAAATCCAGCTACGTTTGTGACAAAAATTATAATATATCCTTCAGTATACCTTCACTAATTTTTAGGCAACACAGAATGAAGGATGTAGTTATCCTCAGAATGGACCCCTATCACTCTATTCAATTCTTCTGAATCGCGTTTTAACCCAATTGATGGAACGTATAAGTTACGTAGTTTTTCATAGTTCTCACTTTCCTTCTTCGTTACATTTCAGCAAAAAAAGATTTTTTCTGCTAATTAATTGTTAACTTTAAGTAAACAATTTTCTCCTCACGAATCCTTTTTTCTAGTAAATGTCACCTTATTAATACTCATCATTACCTCAATTTCCTAAATGCTTACATTATTTTTTCTTAAGTTTCCTTCTACCGTTCGAACTAATTTTATCATTAAGTATTGATCAAGCTTCATAACGTAACACCTTACTTTAATAAATAAAAAACATCCCGACCGGATGCCATAACCTATTATTCAAAATCAGACTTAATTTTCTTTATAAAATAATTCAAGTTGTTTTGAAAATAAACCCAGTTATAAAACACAATACAATTAAGCCCAAGAACTATTAGAAGTAAGATACCTATCTTTATCGAAAAAGTAATCGTTAGAGATAATATAACCAAGATTAATAATGATAGGAATAAACTAGTAGATAAAACTCTTAAAGCATGAACATTCCCAAGTTTGTAACTATAAATCCTTTGGATCTCTTTTCCGAATTGATTTTTAATAATTTTTAAGTCCATCTCATACTCGTTTTTAAAGTATTTATTCTTGTTTATCCACATAATTAATCCAAAACTAAGACTGATTTGATGTATTAAATTGCCTATAATAATCCCAGTCCCAATAAAAATTGTAATGGAAGAGACAATGATCGGAATATCCTTACTAAATATGAACGATTTTACTGCCCCGTAATCACTTATTGTAAAATAGGAAATTAATATAGCCAAGAGCATCCATCCAGGTATTCCCCATCTAATCAAATTTTTTGAATCTAAATTCATTTGCATCCTTCCTTTCATCATTACTTTTTCGATAAAAGGAAAGTAAATCCTGCTTATTTCCTTCTTACAGTACCATGTCCTCTTATATAAGTATCACGGTGTAACTCATTCATTCCTCAACATTCTTTTTTCTAGAATATTCTTTTTCTTTTGCTTTTTCTTTGAGTTTTATCTAGCTGCTGTTTTGGTTCTAACGATGAATGATTAACAATTTTCCTATCATCACCTTCTTAAAGGAAAAAAAGCACGCCTTGGTAGGCTGCTTAGTGTTAGGCGAGCTTTGAAACAAATTGGTGTTGGTATTAAAGGCGATTTATATTTTATATGTCTGTTAGAGGAGTGGGTAGGTTAACTAAAATATTACTTTTTAACCAAGCAATCTCATTTGTAAATATTCTTTTTAAAATCTCTCATGTTTTTATTAATGAAGGAATAAAAACTTAATAGATGGTATTAAATTAACAAGAATATTATAGTCATGGATTTCTATCGTAAAAATTATATTTAGTAAGAATATATATAATTAGTAAAAAATATATATTTAATAAGATAAACAATAATAATAGGCATTTTAAATTTTCGGGGTATATCCGTTGTGGGAGAAGGGTTTCAGCCTTTTTAGAGAGTAGTAATAACATAGTTTCCACTAGTACACAAATAATATAAAAAAGAATTCACATCTCCACAAGTATTTTTTTAAACTATTTACATATTCACAAGGGTTTATTTTAAAAATCAACAAATACACAAGTATACATTCGGAGCCTCTTACTCAAAAAAAATAATTCCTTCTTGGAAAATCTGTCAAAGAAGAAGACAGATTTTCCAAGAAGGAATTATTTTAAAAAATAGAACTATGATTTTAATTTTGGTCAAATACGAATAGCCCTGTGAGGGTCCATTTTTTTCACAAGGCTGATTATCTCTATTAAATTAGATTGTAAAGTGCGGGTTCTTGACCAGTTAAAGTAAATTCCCTAATTTTGGCTTCAAAGATTAGATCATAAGGCAGCTTTTTTAAAGCACCAGGGAGATACTTTCTGAAAGCCATCCTGAAAAAAGCACCGATTGAGTAAAAATGAAACGTTCCGGTTCGTTGTTTTTCTGTATGTATTAAGACTCCAATTTGATCCATTGTTTCTATAAAGAAATTTTTTATAAAGCGATCCCTGACAGTGAATTTCTCTCTATCTTCATCCAGTAAATAGTTCATTTTATTCATTACTTCCTGTTTAAAAGAAAGCATGACATCAATTTGGTCTCTTGGTTTATATTTAATTTGATGTCCATCCAAGAAGTAGGTTAGCTCTTTTGATAATTTTGCCATAAGCGGGTTCACGTTGAATTCATCTGTATTCTCTTCCACGCATTCCGGCTTCAAGGAAAAGCCAACTTTCTTAATCCATATTTGTTTACCACGCATTTCAATCCCAGTAAATTCTATGGAAAATAGAGCCTCTAAAACACTTAATGTTTTTCGGACTCCTTTTGCATTTTTATTCAATTGAAACTTGAGTGTTTTCATCGTCCTTTCTTGCTTTACTTTCTCCACTTCACCCGTTTTGCTAAAAGACATACCAGTACGAAATTGGTTAAGCAAGGATAAGAGTAATTCGATCCCTTCAGGATTTGAAGTACGGACGAATTCAGCTAATATATTTGTGTCAAAAAGGCCATGTGGTATGATCAGGTAGTTGAGAACCCCACCATTATGTTCAGGTGTATTATACTTTTCGACATCTTTTAGAACTAAAACAGGTAATCCTTCGTGAATTTCCTCTTTCACAAAATGATGATCTTCTAGAAATCGCTTTCCTCCCCAAAGAGTAGAATAAGAGATTCCAAGTTTCTTAGCCCATGAAGAAAGATTATATTCTTTTAGCATGCCGCGTTGATTCTGTTCTACTTCCAATTGCTTTAACATGGTCATATATACAACATAGGCAGATGCAGGAGGGCGCTCAAATGACTCATCACGTAGAAAACGAAATTCTTCCAATATGGCATGATGCATTCGAAAACCGTCGATTCTCATTTTACTGTTCATTCCAGGGGCCCTCCTCTCGTCTATTTTCCTAGTTTGAATTATAGCAGAATGGAAATAGAGGAAATGATGCCCTTTATTAAGGGATTTTCAAAGTTGCACAACAGGCGTCAATCCCTTGTCCCCCAAGGGGTTGAAAAAAACTTTAAAATTTTTTATGTGAAAGGAAACGTCATTGTTTTTTATAATTTGTGCATATTGTGACAGGAAACGTCATACCTGATTGATTAATGGATTGGGAGAAACGTTGATATATCAACGTTTTTTTAAAAGAGTCTATTAAAACAAAAGCAGAACTAAAAAACTTGCACAGAAATCTTTGCTAGTTTGTGTGAGAGGAAACGTCATTATCCTTCATTTTCAAACACAAGAAAGAGCAAACATTGCAATATTTTGTGTTTTTATAAGAAATTTATGAATTTTTACTATTAAATCAAGGATTTCATTCAGACAAAAAATGCAGCCTTTTAAAGGATTTGTGCATATTGTGAGAGCAAACGTCAGGAAAAAAAAGTTGCACACAGGATTTTAATGTACTGCTGTGAAAGGGAGCGTCAATCATTTAATAATGACCAGGTCGCTTGGAGTAAAGAAAGGTTGCACATGATTTAGGCTTAGTCTGTGCACATTGTGAGAGGAAACGTCAAGCAGAAAATAAGTGCACTATTAGACGGATGAGTATATCTCTTTATGCAGAATGAAAGATCTTTAAAAGGATGTGCACATTGTGAGAGGAACCGTCAAAGTAGAAAATATGTGCACAACTAGTAAAGGATGAGGATACTCTTTTATGCTGAATAAAGGATCTTTAAAAGGGTGTGCACACTGTGAGAGGAACCGTCAAAGTAGAAAATATGTGCACAACTAGTAAAGGATGAGGATACTCTTTTATGCTGAATAAAGGATCTTTAAAAGGGTGTGCACATTGTGAGAGGAACAGTCAAAGTAGAAAATAAGTGCACAACTAGTAAAGGATGAGGATACTCTTTTATGCTGAATGAAGGATATTTTAAAAGGGAGTGCCTATTGTGAGAGGAACTGTCAAAGTAGAAAATATGTGCACTACTAGTAAAGGATGAGTATATCTCTTTTATGCTGAATGAAGGATCTTTAAAAGGCTGTGCACATTGTGAGAGGAAACGTCAAAGTAAAAAAAAGTGCACAACTAGTTTAGGATGGGTATATCTCTTTTTATTTTTAAGATGATGGATGTGCACATTGTGAGAGGAAACGTCAAAGTAGAAAATAAGTGCACAACTAGTAGAAGGTGAGCAGATAGCTCCTTTATTCTAAAATGAAAATTCTATAAAAGAATGTGCACATTGTGAGAGGAACCGTCAAAGTAGAAAATAAGTGACCTACTAGTAAAGGATAAGTATCTCTTTTTTATTCTGATTGAAAGATCTTTAAAAGAATGTGCACATTGTGAGAGGAAACGTCAAAGTAGACAAAATAAGTGCATTACCAGTAAAAAATAAGAGCATATCTCTTATATTCAGAATGAAGGATCTTTAAAAGGCTGTGCACATTGTGAGAGGAAACGTCAAAGTAGACAAAATAAGTGCATTACCAGTAAAAAATGAGCATATCTCTTATATTCAGAAAGAAGGATCTTTAAAAGGCTGTGCACATTGTGAGAGGAAACGTCAAAGTAGACAAAATAAGTGCATTACCAGCAAAAAATAAGAGCATATCTCT
>NZ_JAGGQR010000036.1:0-25839 GCF_018613205.1 Bacillus sp. ISL-46 | reverse complement strand
GCTGTGCACATTGTGAGAGGAGACGTCAAAACAATAAGGAGTTGCACCTTCCAATGGATATACATGATGAAGAAAAGTTTTATTGAATGGAAAGATAGGGATAAAGAAATGTTGACAAATGCAACACTCCTCAATCATAATAACTTTAGACTAGTAAATAAGGGGAATAAGAGATGGGTTTTTTAGTAGGTGTTAAAGAGGCGGGGGAAATCCTTGGTTGGGATCGGAGAAAGGTCTCCACCTATCATCTGCGTGGTGTGCTGCCTAAGCCAGTAATCAACTTATCAAGTGGTCCCATTTGGCTTCGGAAACAGATTGAATATTATAAGACTAGTAAAGAGTTGGGTGTAACTACGTATTATATTGATGAAGAAAAAGTATATGAATGCAAACATAATTATCCTATGAAAGAAACAAACTATTCACCTGAAGAAATTAAGGAATGTATGGGGAATTATATTGTTTATCAGGAAAAGGACATCCAACAACTGATAAGTGCCATTCTGGAAAAGAAACCGATTGCTCAGTTCCTTTCTTTTGAATCCATCAGCTATCTACATGATTTGGGTATTTTGGATTCGGATGTTTTCCATGATTACATCCACAAATACTCAAATGAATACATAGGGACGACTAGGGAAGGACGGGATTAAGAATCATGTTAAATACCTTGCAAAATAATTTTTTGAAAATTACGAAAACGATTTTTCCAGATCATCCTCAACTCTTTGACGAGTGGACCGATGATATCGGTCATCTTATGGCAAGTCAAGTGGATTATCAGCCTTGCCAATCCTTAAAGGCGTTTTTCGTGATCATAGATCGTTTAGCAAAAGATCATGAATTGAAATTTGAGAGTATGGAAAATTGGGTCCAAGATTATAAAGATGAGATAAGAAATTTTGTCCTACCATACATTCGGATCGTTGGGGAAGATAGTGCCCCCTATTCCTTAAAGTCTAGCAATAGACAAGTAATAAATTCTTTGTTAAATCAGAATTTTGCAGAGTCCGGTTCAGCTTTATTATTTCATAAATTAAGGGAGACCATCAGTAAAAATGAATTTGACATTGCAAGAGAAATACCCACTGCAAAGATTGCGGAGAAGGCATTAGAAGCGACTGCTCAAGTAAGATCCGAAAATGCTTATCTAAAAATGAAATCCAATGCAGCGATTGAGCAATGGAAAAATCTCACCTCTCAAGCCATAACCTCGATGGATGACTTAACGGCAGACATTTTCGATATCGTTTCGATTCTGTGGATGCAGCAGGCCACTCATAAAGATCAAATGATTCATTTCCACACGGATGACGCCTTGAATCTAAGGAGATTGCAAGGGCGGAGCGAAGAGTCTGACGGCTATCAAACCTCGTATCGCAAAAAAGAACGGGATGATATTATGAAAAGGTTGGCAGCACTGACGACCATTTGGATCAGGATTGAACGAGAAAATTTGAGGTTCATCAATGAGGATCAGGGTAACTTTGATGAAATAGGGCAAGTTCAATTCAATCCCCTGTTTTTGATTGATAGCGTAACCGTTGCCTATCGGGGAGAGAATCCGATTGGTATTTATGAATGCAGCATTCGTCCAGGGGAAATACTTGCGAACTTCTTGTACGGATCCCAAAAAAGCAGTGGTTTTTTAGCATTAAAGACGCTCGAATACCATCCAACAAAGCAAAAGTACCATAAACGGTTATCGCGATACCTATCCTGGCAGTGGAGAATTCGCCAAAAGAGTGCGGATTATCTAAGAGCCTATCATATCGGTGGAGAGAAAGGACTCTTAAAAGTCATGGATTTGGATGTGAACCCGCGATATGGTTCAAGGATCAAGGAACAATTTGAAGAAATATTAGATACACTGCAGCAGGACGGAATCATTAAAGAGTGGAGTTATAAAGAAAAAGACTTAGAACAGCAGATTGAGCAGGAACGAAACTGGTTTGCAAACACCTGGTTGAAGGCCCGTGTTCAAATTATTCCTCCTACTGAAATCACAGGAATTGGTGATGACAGGGATTTATTGATGATTGAAGACTACGACTATGAAACGGTAAATTTTTCGACCATGTTGAAGGGGTTGACGAAATTAGAGGTTGCAGCTTCCATTGAAACAGTCGAAGAAAAGTTGGTGACTCCTGAAAACATCAGTAGGGAAAGAAATGACCGAGGATTAAGTATTTTAGTGGCAGCAAATCAAATAGGTATTTCCCACAGTACCTTATCCCGGTATGAAAGGCACTTAATTAAACGCCCGTATACCGAGAATTTAGAAAAAATGAAGGAATGGCTAAATGCAAAATAAGCATCGAAATTCGGTGCTTATTTTTTTATTTAAAATTGTTCCAAGTGTTTATCATTATAGTGATTTATTCGAATTTTTCCATTCGCTTTAACACTTATAACAATCCCCTTCTCCTTGGATTAAGAATGGTGAAATTTATGGAAAGAAACAATATGGATTTAGTTAAAATACTTTGTAGGTAGAGGGTTTAAAGTCCCATCAAGGCCATCCATAAGGTAGCAATTGGTAGGTTGAATATAAGACGGAGTTTTGCCCTAACTTAAGTTATATGAACCGCCTTAAGGCGGAACAATAGCGTTAAAATACTGCTGTCATGACAACCTTTTTTTCGGGGGTCTGTATGACTTTTTTGCTTCCTATTCCCCTTCCCTTCTATTAAAGTTGATAATTTTTTTACTGCATTCTTGGATATCTTCATAATAACCTTTTAGAAAAGTTCATTCCTATTGCCATGGCCATACCCCCTGCAAAAAATAGAGGTTGAGTATTAGTAAGGATACCCTTCTATGCAAATTAAGTCACTGGGCTTAACTTGGTGCATGTAATTTCACCAATAAATATAAACATCCTCTGTGGTGTCTCGGAGCCAACTTTGTAAGCTCGGACGACTATGCTTTGCCGATCCAAGGCTACAAATCCTGTAGTTGATGGATCATTCACAGAATGCATATTCTTCTCAACCTTTCTTCTTTGCAATTATCTTGCAGCTGTGTACCGTTCAATTAATCTATAATTTCCATTTTTTTATTTTCATAAAGTTGTAGCTTGGCACTTGGATAAATTTATGGAAAAACTCCTTTTCGATTAAAATACCTAATTATTGAAACAATAGCAATTATTAATTAGGAGGAATGTATGCTTAAAGAATTATTATCTATAATGTTAATTTACACTGTTGTATTCCTTTTATTCCTAGGGATAACTTTTCTTTGGGTGCTACGGATTAAAAGGTAATTTCCATTACACATCCCTCTTGTTTTTCTTCTTTGTTTTTAATTGCTTAAATTAATAATTATATTGTTATTAATATTATTGATTTTATATTTATTATTATTGTTATGAATGACATATATATCGTTATCAACATTGATAATATTTTTATTATTAATATCATTAATTTATTGTTTTCTGTTGATCTAAATTATTATTACTTTTAACTGTTATTCTTTGGAAATACCAAAATCAGGAAGAATCTTTAATATTTATCAAAACCAAATGGATGATAAATAAATGCTAAACAACATGTGGATAAGGACCTAATTTGATTGACCTATTTTCTTTATCCCTGAAATATTAAATAGGAAAAAATATTTCATTATTATCATTAACATTAACATATATTATGGTGTTATTATTGATATTGTTGTGTACTTTATTAATGTTTTGTATAACATCATTAATTGATTAGTTGTTTTATAAAAGATCTAATTTGTTGCAATTATTAATTAATACTTTGAAAATACAGAAAACAGGTATAGGGACGATGGTTAAATATTAGTTTTAACCAATGATGATAAATAAATGCTAACAAATATGTGGATAAGGAAGGAATTTGATTGACCTAATTTCTTTATCCCTTGAAATGATAAATGGTAAAAATATAATTCTTTATTAGTGTTAAAATAGACATATGTTATATTGTTAATATTGATATTGTTGAGTATTTTAATAATGTTTTATATAACATCATTAATTTATTTGTTGTTTTATAAAAGATCTAATTTGTTGTTAATAATAATTGCCATTTGAAAATACAGAAAACGGGTATAAGGAGGATGCTTAAATATTATTTTGTAACCAATGATGATAAATAAATGCTAACAAATATGTGGACAAGGAAGGAATTTGATTGACCTTATTTCTTTATCCCTTGAAATGATAAATGGTAAAAATATAATTCATTATTAGTGTTAAAATAGACATATGTTATATTGTTAATATTGATATTGTTGAGTATTTTAATAATGTTTTATATAACATCATTAATTGATTTGTTGTTTTATAAAAGATCTAATTTGTTGTTATTAATAATTGCCATTTGAAAATACAGAAAACGGGTATAAGGAGGATGCTTAAATATTATTTTGTAACCAATGATGATAAATAAATGCTAACCAATATGTAGATTAAGTAGACCTTTGATTGACCTAATTTCTTTATCCCTTGTAATGTTAGGTGTGTTAAAAAATATATATCATTATTAGCGTTAAGATTAACATATATATTATTGTTATTTTTGTTATCATCGTGTAATTTAATAATGTTTTGTGCAATATCATTATTGGCTTTGTTGTTATTTTTTATTGTTACTAGAATATAAGGAAAATGGGTAGAATGACTTTAATCTTTATGTTTATTCTAAAATCGTAGCATTTTTCTATTCCTCTATATAATTCAAAAAACGAAAAACCCTAGTGAATCACTGGGTTTAAAGGGGGCTTTTACATTCACATATCCCAAAAGTCGCTCATTTTCGCTTGTGGATCCACTTTACGTATCGCTTTTAATAGTTTTTTCATGACGTCCTGGCGTGGAATGTAGTCTTTATCGCTACATGCTTTAGTAACTGTATTTTTACTAACGTTAGCATCCTTAGCGAGATCTTGTTGTTCTAATCCTTTTTGATCTATCCACTTCCCCAGCTGACTCCGTGGTTTGCCTATACCCCACATTTTTTTATTACTCCCTTCTAATTCTTCTTATTCCCCAGTCTTGACTCTTAATCCCAAAAATATTCGATTGATTCCAAAAAAGTTGGGAATAATGGACAAGCCATGGCACATACCTTGTACTAAGGACGTCAAGAGACGTCATAAAAGGGGGTATTTAGATGATCACTAATGAATTGAAAATATTTAGGGATATGGAAATCGAATGGATTATTAATAGGAATGAATGTTATGGATGTTCAATTAATTACAAGTACCCTAAAAATGAAAAGGTGGCCTTTTCTTATGGTATATAGACCTACCATTCGATATGATGAAGTATTCAGAACCCATGTGGATGCCCTCTTTCATGCTACTCATTTAGATCGGAATCAGATTATAAGGGCAGCTCTTTTTACGGCTGTCCATTCAAAAGAGTTTCATAAATTATTAAAGCCCTATCAAAGGCGTGACGTCCCTCTACCTCCTCCTCTATGGTCGCTAGAACAGAACAGTTTATGGCTACAGCAGTCCCCTAAAGTAAACACTGGATGGAAGGACGTCAATGAAGAGCAGACAAAAGCAGGAGAAATAATCAAGGATAATGAAAACACTATGAAACTAGTTCCCGAAAGTGAAAATAAACGGAATATCCGATTCGAACAGGCTAAGATTCCTTCCGAACCAATTAAGATTACAGGCGGATTGGTTTTTACACTGGATTAGAATAAAAGGAGAGTATAAGTTACTTAATTCAAAGAGAATCGGTGGATTAACGATGGGCATTAAAGGGATTTTGCTTATTACGGGTACTTGCTAACTTAGAAATCCTTTTTAAAAGGAAGCCTGGTTATTGTTTGATGATGTACAATTTTTTATATTGTAAGCTCTGGCTTTATTTTGAGTTTTTTCTACAATTAAGGTTCTCGTTTGATGGTTTCCCACCTGATATCGTTTCTAAAGGGCCGATTTCAGGTGAGAAAGAATACTTTTCTGTATTTTATCTGAATTCCCCTGTTCTTTTATCTGGTTGATGAAGTCTAAATAAAGGATCGTCAACAAATCCTCAATTGTTACATGCTGGTCGTTCAGATAAGGGGTGAGGTCATGTAAAAAGATCTCCCCCCTTAATATTTCAGATTCCTTCATTTGAATTGTGATATAAGCTTTCTTCTCTTTTTCTGATTCCTCCTCGTTGATCTCCTCTTCAATTGATTCAAATGAAAAAACATTTTTTGTCAAAGCCTTCATAACTCGTTTTTCTACTTTCTTTTCTCCTAAATATCGTGCTTTTCCTGACACCAGGAACCCTGCAACCTGCTTATTTATATTACCTTTTTTGATCTGGGTAAGGAAATCCTTATAAAGCAGATGAACCAGGACGGCTAAATCAAATCCTCGAGGCACATTATCAAATACATCGAACATGTCGTCGATAAACACTTCCCCTCTTATATAATCGTAGTAACCGGTGACAATGGTTAGGTACTTTCGGTTTCCTAGCATGTAGTCCAAAAAGCCTTTTGGAGAAGAGAGGCCTTGTAATTTTTTTTGAAGGAGATTCAACTTACTGTAGGATTTCTTCAAGAGAACCACCCTTTTCAATCCAATTCAAGACGCTGGCCATTATAATGAAAACGACCTTACGTTCTGATAATTGTTTTTGAATTGCCAGTCCATACGGACCACCAATTCCGTTGTAACTATTTTCTTTCAGCATGGTATGCATGTAGGTTTTGGTATCTTTATAATCCTGAACCCAGTCCACTATATCGATATGATCTAACCCGAACTGTAAGAGAGTAGTATTAAATGCTGTCTGGGTTAAAGGTTGTCCCTCTATAGTTTGAATAAATCTCTCCATTTGCTTACAGAGGGTCCGCAATTTTATCTGCATGATAGGTGTTACAGGGAATTTAATATTGTGGCATTTATCCGAACGAGGTTGTCGTCTTTTCTTAGGGAAACTTTCTAGTTCATCCTTTTTTGAAATACTTTTTTTTGAATGAGTGTTTTGAAACATTGGGTTTAAGCTCTCCACTTTCCTTCTCCCCCTCTTACTTTTTCAATCTAGCTCATGGTCACTTTTCCACTTTTCCATGTTTTATTAGATATATAGTGAGGGGAGGGGGAATATAGAACTCTTTTGTATATTTTTTTAGAATAAGGGAATACTGGTTACTACGAATTTATAGAAAGGAAAGATGAACATGTCCAATAAAAAGAAGGATAAAAGTGTATCAAAGCAGTTAAAAAAAGCAGTCAAAGATGCAAAAAAGGCGGGCGTGAAACTGGTTAAAGTGGAAGTGCGATAAGGAATTCAAAGATTTGAGATAAACACAGGGAAAACATCTGCTAAAAGGAGGATTATTGCCCTATTCTTGATTAATTATAGAGTTGAAAAAAAGATTAGATTTGAAGAGGTTGTTAATAATTAAATAGATTAGTTTAGAAACATCTATCTTATGTCTCTTTTTCCGCATTTTCGATTTTATTAAATATATTAGAAGGAGTTAAACCTTTGGTTCAAGTTACAAGTGAATGTTTCAAACGTCTATTATATCGGTGTTTGGTTAAAATGACGTCATAGAATTCTCCTTCCATTCTTAACAATTTAAAGAGCAGAGGTATACAAAATAAAGAGAGAATAGGCCTTTTTTGAAAAATAAACTCTTTTTATCAGGGTTAATATTAAGACCTAAAAAGACTTTTTTCTGGTTATTGTTATCCCCTGACTTTTGAGCTTATCTTTGAGGTATCCGATTTTTCAAAAGCTGTTAGTGCGAGTGAATCCATCATGTTTAGAAAATTTTTATAGCTTTTCATGGAAAGACGTCAGTTTGTCGGATTAGGACAACCTGCATACATCTCCAATTCAAGGTAATCGGATCTTTTAATTTTAAAAAACAACAGAATTATTCACATGGAATAAATAAGCTGCCTACATTTTCCGGATTCCTTCAATTAATTGTTTTTATCACAATGATTTTCACTGTTTGCCCAGGATACTTAGGTTTTTTAAGGAAATACGTTATTCGTAAAATATTACTGTTATTTTTTATATGAAATTTTATATTTGGACTTTTAAGATCAATATTGTTCGAAGTATACAATTTGTAAACATTAAAAATAAACCTGTAGATAGAGATTGATAGTGTCATTAATGATAATATATAACAATTTTATATTTATTATTATTGTTATAATTAACATATATTTTGTTGTCGTTATCAACATGGTTTTTTTATTGTTCTTATTTATAAAATTTCCCTTTAGATTAGTTTGGCTTCAAATTTCAATAATCCCAACCTCTAAATCATTTAATTTAACGCGGTTAATTATGTGCCTTTATAGTTCTTTTACAGGAAATCTTAATCCACTAACTCCTTTGTTTGTGAAACAGAAAAAGGCTGCGCACCACTATTTAATTTTTTATTATGTCTTCAAAATCTTTAAGTTATGAAAAAACTTATTTAAGGTTTTGCCTGACGCATAGGGTTTATACCTATCTAATTCTCTCTAAAACGGTAATTTATTGATATGAAATTAAAAACTCCCCAGCAATGCTGGAGAGTTAACAAACTTACTCTTCTTTTTTGGATAAACAGCGATCACATTCAATCAAATAACTTTCTGCTTGCTCTTGCATATGCTGCCTGCATTCAGGACATTCCTTTTTTTGCAAATTGCGGAAAAATTCAACCGGACTAACTAACATTTAAATCTCCTCCTTTATTAATACAGTTAGTTTTTATTTCTCTTGTTATAATACAGTATAAATGAAAAATGGAAAAATGAGTAGACCTTTTTTAAAAAAATATGCACAATTTTTAAAAATAAGATTTTTTAATTCCTAATTTTACAATTTTCTTTTTTGGATGTTAATTGTTTTAGGCTTATCCCCTTATTCTCCCCCGGTATCAATTTGCTCCACTTCCACATATAAATCTGGATCCATAGAAAATGAGGACAAAACCTTCTTTCTTTTATTTGCAATGTTTCTTTCCAGAAGTTATATCTCAGAAATAATGATTATCTTAACCATTAACAGCACCAACATTATTATTTTTATTGTCATTAATAACATATGTTTTGATAATGGTTTTAATATGAATGTAAATGTGTTTTTTATCAGTCGTGACATCTTTATTTTTATTTGACTGTTTTAGTTATACTTAATAATTGAGTAATTTGTTACCAAACTTTTTCTAGAGGGACATATTAAATAAATTCAATTTAATTATTAAGGATGGGCAACAGAAAAAAGTGGCTTTGCTCGGAAATTTGAAAAATGAATGTGTAATCCACTTTCATCTAATTGGCTAATTTAATATTTATAATTTCTATGTTATCCGAAACGATCTTTTAACATAATGATCCTAGGTTAAAATTTCACTACATCGGGGGAATGAAGATTTTAAAGAGGAATATAAAACAATATTAACATATAAAAAAACATATAAATTAACATATATATTAATGTTAATTTATATGTTCAGAACTGACTAACCATAGTAATCGATTCGTTGCTGCGATTTGTAACGATCCATGAATATTAGTTTCATCTGTTCACTATGAATGGTTGTTTGATGGTGCCGAATTTGATTCATGTTAATATCGAGGAGGTTGATGACCCACTAGTTTTCGCAAGGAAAGTTAGAACAGAATATGCACTAATAGAGTTCTTTAGTTGGATAACAGGTGGTGTGCAAACTGGTTAATACGGAGTTCGAAATGAAGCTAACCATTTAATAAGTATATAAATATGTTAAATTATATGTTAATACATGTTATAACATATAAAACAATTTTAACACTATTGTTCATTTGACCTTTTTCTAAAAACTTTAAAGAGATAATCTAAGTTAATAACTCATACCTTTATTGAAACTGTATGAAGTTATTTTTCCTCAATAAGTCCTTACTCAATTTTCTTATTTCTTTGATAATCAGTTAAAATTCTCCCCTTTTTCTCCCTTTGCAGCTATTTTATCAACTTCCGATGATTAGTCTGAATTCATTTAAAATGAGGCAAACGAAATAAAAAGGGGTGTATATGATAGAACTAACCAAGCCCAGTAAATTTAACGAATTATTTACGATAAAACTTTAAAATATAATTCAATATATATCTTAAAATACATATATATATATTTCAGTAGGTAATAACGCTAAGGATGTTCTTTAATAGAGAAAAGAAAAAGCAACTGATTTATTCACATGAAATAAATTAGTTGCTTACATTATTTACCTATTTTCGGCTTCCTTCTTTTTATTGATTTGTTATCCTATTCATCTTCAACTTTTCATCAACACTTGGAGAATACTTACATTGGTTAAATAAGTGTGGTATTGGTTTAGCTCAAACCGATCTTCATGAATACACCGGTTTAGGTTCTAAGATCACTATTTTACCCCTTTTTATAACTTCTATATATATGATTACCAAGCTATTAATATTTTATTCATAAATTAATTTAACCTTTTTTCTTCAATTTTAAATGCCTAGGAAACCATAGTCTTTTTGGTGGGGCTTTATTCGTATTATAATTTTATTTTCGAATTTTTGTGGTTCGATGGATACCTTTGTAATTAAAAATTAGATTATCGAAATTGCGACTTTCTTCATTATGATTACTTTTGACAGAAGTAAATATTCAAAAGATCATTTATTGATAAATTATAATGATTATATATTATTGTGATTATTGTTATTTTTAACATATATTGTATTGTTATTTTTAACATATATTTTATTGTTATTATTAATATTATTTTATTATGTATTATTATTATACTAATGATTCCATAAGCGTTATAAAAGTTAATATATCACTATGTTTTGTCACTATAGATATAAGGAATATATTGTTCAGGAACTAAATCTAACTACCGGCGATCATATGTGAAATAAGGAGTATTAGATTAGGTTAATCGTATATGCAATCTCACATTAAAATCATATTCTGATATGAAGAGGCGAATGCCTAAAAGGACACTAAAGAATTTAAAAAACTACGAATGTGAAAATGACCAAAACTAACAACCGCAAGCCCCTGCATTCATGTATGGGGTAAGGTTGTTTTTTATTGATTTTTTCAGAACAAACGTTCCTTTAAATTAGCATTAGATAGAATAATTTGGTATAATATGGGTATGAAAAGTCTAATACAATATAAAAGTAATAATAACGTAGTATATTCATGCAAATATCATGTGGTTTGGTGTCCTAAATATAGAAGGAATGTATTGGTGGATGGAGTAGATGAAAGACTTAAATCTATTCTATTAGAGGTGGCAGAAGAAACGAAATCTGAAGTAATCGAAATGGAAATTATGCCAGATCATGTTCATCTACTTGTTGAATGCGATCCGCAATTTGGAATTAATAAACTAATAAGAATGATGAAGGGTAGAAGTTCTCGTTACTTACGCGGTGAATTCCCATGGTTAAAAAGTAGAATTCCTTCTCTATGGACCAATAGCTATTTTGTTTCCACTGTTGCAGGACAACGCTAGATGTTGTAAAACAGTATTGAAAATCAAAAAGGGGTGTAAAACCATGGCAGCAAAAAAAGAAAGAACACCTTCTTTTATCGCAACGATTCGGTTAAGAACGAATGCAAAGGAAGAAAAGCTGCTTTTGTTGTTGTCTGATTGTGGAAGACAGCTTTATAATGCGTGTTTAGGAGAAAGTTTGAAGAGGATAAAGACTATTCAAAACACCGAATTATATAAGGAAACCGTCCGATTATCTAAAACTTCGGAAACAGATATTGAGAAACGTAGAGCTAACTTTAAACATCTTAATGCGACTTTTGGATTTACTGATTATTCGATTCAATCCTTCGGGATTAAAACGAAGAATGCATCGAAGTTTATTGCGGAACATTTAGGGACGCACATCTGTCAAAAACTTTCGACAAGATCCTTTAAGGCTGTTCAAAAATACGCTTTTAAGAAAGCGAAAAAGGTAAGGTTTAAACAAAAAGGTGAATTTGTTTCCTTAGAAGGCAAAAACAACAAAACATTTCTAACTTACTCCAATGGTTATGTTTTTATCGGAAAAACACTTTCGTTAAAATGACTCATCGACCCCAAAGATCCATGGATGCAGCATGCCTTAAAACATCGAATAAAATACTGTCGAATCATAAAAAAAGAAGTTAAGGGGAAAAATCGTTTTTACGTTCAATTGATTCTTGAAGGATCCCCCTATCATAAATATGAATTAGGTAAGGAAGAGATTGGACTAGATATTGGTCCTTCCACGATTGCGATGGTAGGGGAATCGAAAGCCGTATTAAAGGAATTTTGTGATGAAGTGGTATTAATCGATAAGGAAAAAAGACGAATCAATCGGAAAATGGACCGGCAACGGCGAGCAAATAACCCCAATCATTATCAAAGCAATGGCGTGATGAAAAAAGGTAAAAAGAAGTGGATCAGCTCCAAAAGATACATAAAAACACGTTCAGAACACAGGGAATTGGAACGTAAAATTAAAGAAGTCAGAAAACAGCTCCATGGTCGAGATACCAATCAAATCCTACAACTAGCCTCCTCCATTCAAACAGAGAAACTCTCCTATACAGCTTTTCAAAAAATGTTCGGAAAAAGTATCAGTCGAAAAGCACCAAGTATATTTTTGAAAATGTTAAAACGAAAAGTAGAATCGCAAGGTGGAAGATTCCGAGAGTTTCCTACCTACTCCACAAAGTTATCTCAAACTTGCCATTGTGGTGCCATTAAGAAAAAAAGACTCATGGACCGCTGGCATATTTGTGAATGCGGGGTCGTGGCACAACGTGATTTATATAGTGCATTTTTAGCTAGATATGTAACGAAATCAAATCAAGTGGATCTTCAACAGGCTGAAAAAGAGTGGCTTCAACTTTCCAATGTTTTAAATGAGTGCATCTCCAATTTGGAAAACATGAAATTAAAAAGAAAATTGATATCAACATTTGGTGTATAAATTCCTAAGATTAATAGGTTAAATCTATCGGTGCAGACATACCCCGGAACAGTCAATAAGTTGTGAGTGGCAAGGGAATCCGAGCTCATGTAAATAATCTTGTTTCGATTGTTTGCATTAGAACGACTTCGGCTGTAGAAGCCTTTTAGACCAAAGTGAAGTCCATCTTTTATAGTTAATTATAGATTTTGGAAGAGCCAAGGTTGTTTAAAGGTGGAACCCCCTCCATTTATGGATGGGTGAGTGTCAGACAGATAGAATATAATGATGTCAATGACATTAATGATCCCAGAATGCAATAGGGAAGAGTATGGGCGAGCTAATATTCAGACTATTATTACTGCGTGGTTAACGCAGTATCAGTAGGGACTGTTAATTCAAATATATGTCAGAGATTAAGCTAGGAAACAGCAGTTTCAGTTTCCTGGATTTGTAGCATCATCTTTTGCAAACCATCTCTTGTGATGAAAAATAAGAGAAAAACAAGTTGAAATAAATAGCTAAAAGTATACCCAAACGCTTTTTAATCCCAGCATTTCGATGATGTATGGAAATTTCTAATTCATTAAATGCAGATTTTAGGTCTTTTGGTTATTATGCTCTTTCATTTAGTAAGCAGCTTTTCTGCTTGGTAATGTATTCTCGACAAGAATGTGGTGTTTTTTATATTAATCGAGCACTTTGTCAATGATCGAAGTGAATCCGTGAGGATTCTAACAGAAGATAGTACATAGCCTATTTATATAGGGGCGACGTTTGAATATATATATATGTTGAAATATATGTCATTAAATATTTCAACATGTAATTCAACATTAACTTCATTAATAATTTAATCACTTTCTAAATAATTTAAAGAGACAATCTAAGTTAATAACTCATACCTTTAATGAAACTCTATGAATTTATGTTTCTTCAATAACTCCGTACTCTTCTAATAATTTCCTGATTCTCTTATTAATTAGTTTAGATTCTCCCTGTTCAGCAATTTTATTAACTTCATGAAAAGTCTGGATTCATTTAGAATGGGCTAAAAAACTTCCTGCTTTTTCTTCGTGGGGTACTTTCCGGAATCTAAATCTCTGGATTCGTATTTAAACGCATATTTATTAAACATTGAGAAATATTACATTCTTTTGGAGATGATTATCGAAATAAAATGGGACGTTATATGATTAGAACTTACTAAGAGTTGTAAAATGCTGATTTATTTACAATAATAACATTAATATATATTTCAACATATATATTAAAATACATATATTTCTTCTGCCGTTCAGGTTATTACGATAAGGATGGATCTTTAATCGAGCAAAAAGCAACTGAATTATTCACATGGAATAAGTTAGCTGCTTACATTTATCTTATTTACTTTTATAGGTTTCTTTCTTTTAGTTGTTTTTTATCCGAATGATTTTCAACTTTTCACTTGAGAATTGTTACATTGGTAAAAAATAAGTAAGATATTGGTTTAGCTTAAATCGATCTTCATGAATAAAATTAGATTGGAGAGGTTTATGTTCTAAAAACGATATTTTTACCCCCTTTTTATATCTTCCTTATCTATATGTTTCCCAATCAATTTAACTTTTATACATACAAATTAATAAAATATTTTATTGAAAAGTACGTTTTTAAAATTTTCATAGTATCCGAAGATTCCTTAGTTATAATACTACGAAGTATGTTACTTTAATGTATTATATCGACAAGACACTTGTAGGACACGGTTGTTTAAAGGGTATACATTAAAATAAACTATCCCTATAGAAAGAAACGCAAAAGATATAGCCAATCCTTTTGAGATATTTTTTATTCTAATTCTCGAACTTTTTTACTTTTTATTGTAAATTATTTACCGGAAACTAATACTAAGGCAATCACTGTCTTATTGATAATAATAAAGAAAATTTATAATTTATAATTAATGTTATTATAAATATATATATTATTGTCAACAACGATATATATTTTATTGTTAATGTCAAAGTATATATCGTTGTTATTATAAATGTTGTTTTAGTATATATTCTTAATGTATATGGTGTATAATTTCGGTACTTTTGAAATATTTTGGGATTTTCAATCTTTTCTTCATTTAAACCTTATATATTGACTCATTAGGTTACCCAGAACAAATAATTTTTAGTGGTTTGTCAAAAAAACAGACTATTTTTTGTAAGCAGGGTAAACATTAGAAAATGAACTAGGAGTGTTAGGATGGAAAATAAAAGAGAGTAGCAAAACACTTAAAACAAATTAAATAGATCAACCTGAAAAATATGAAACATCCAATCAAAGTTTGTTTGATAAATTTGAAAGTGAGAGAAATGTGGATCCTATCCCTATGGAAGACCTAAACGAAGAACAACAAGAAGAAAAGACCCCTCATGATACAAAGGATACTGTCTCGAGTGATAAAAAATATAGTGGCAAGTAATTTTCGTTTATTATAGGCATCTGGAAATCCCTCTATGTAAACCGTCCATAATTTGACGATTTTCTTTTTATTTCCAAAAATCCTATTCCTTCATTTCCGTGCAATTCCATATGGTGAAACCTATGCTTTTCATTTCTTAAGCAATGTGCTGTTCTGTTACAGATTGATCATTCACAGCTATTAGGTCAAATATATCGTTAGTTTTTCCCGCCGTTACTGGAATAATCCCTAATACATAGTGTGTCGTCCGTTAGTACCGCTAAAAGTACACTTGATAGTTCTTTTTTCTCTGCTTTAATTTCTAATTTTTAACTCGCTTTAACTCCAAGAATGTTAATATTCCATTTGAATTGTTATGAGACTTTTATTACTCACTTTTATTTATTGATAATAAAACAATAAAATTAATGTTATTATCTTTTTTGTTGTTTTTGATATTTATAATATATATGATAATGTTATGAATAACATATGTTATCGTTATTATTAGCGTTTTGTTGTTTTTATGATTACACAATGCTTTTAAATCTAAGGTAGCACTTTCGCAACTTGTATTTGGTAAAACCAGGAACGATTGTTTCTAAGCAAAATGTTTGGTACTACAATGTTTCTTTTTGAAGAAAGTTAATTTATTGAGGAAATTGAAACTACTGGATCATTTTATGGTGCCAGTTATTTTTAATTTATGGGAGGAATAAAGGAGTGTTTACAAATGCAAGTCATGGATTTTTAGAGTAAAAAAAGCTAGACCTATTTATTTTTGTGAATAGGTCTAGCTTTTTATTGCTATCAATGTGAAAGTTTAGCATAAGAGAAATAGTTTCCGGGAAACGGCTCACTTTTTTAAACCTGAGCTAGGTTAAATGCAATATAAAGGTGATTCGAAAGTTATTTTTTTTCAATAACACCGTACTCTTCTAACAATTTTCTTATTCCCATGTTAATTAGTTTGGATTTATCCCCTTTTTCTCCCCTGGAAGCGATTTTGTCCACTTCCACAGCTAAGTCGGGATCCATATAAAAGGAGGTAAAAACCTTCTTGTTTTTTCTCTTCGTAGGTTTCTTTCCGGAAGCTAAATCTCGGAGATAATCATCATCTTCATCATTATCAACAACAATGTTTTTGTTTTTATTGTCATTAATAACATATGTTTTATTTATTTCATTAATATCATCATTTTTATTATTGTTATTATTATTGAAGTTCTTGTTTTCATCAACATTAATAACTTTGTTTTCGTCTTCATCATTATCAACAACAATGTTTTTGTTTTTATTGTCATCAATAACATATGTTTTATCATTATCCTTGATATCAACATCTTTATTAATGTTATTTTTATTAACGTTTTTGTTTTCATCAACATTAATAACTTTGTTTTCGTTTTCATTGTTATCTACCTTGCTAGTGCCATCTTCATTTGTATCATATGAATTAAAGAACGCTTGGGTAGGATTAGGCTTTTTAATTCGATCCTTGAGGCTGTTTTTGGCTGACACGTTCTTTCAACTCCTCTACAAAGGGATAGTAATATTCTAGGGCGTTTCTTAATTCTGCATTTCCTTCAAAACCTTCGATTGCTAAACGTCTAGTAGAAGCTTTTCTTTTTATGATCGTATTGAATTTCAAACTAGGGTAATCTTCCTCAATAGCTTCTAACATTACTTCATTTTCTTTGGCTCTTGAATCAATTAAAGAGAATAGGATACCTGCTGTTTTTAATGAAGGGTTATAGCGCCCTTTGGCTCCTTCGATAATTTCCAAAAATTTTGGAATGGCATAATAAGCAAACATAGAACCATCAAACATGACTACAGCGAAACTTCCAGCTTCTGAATATGTACTAAGAGGCATTACCGTTTGCTCTGAGAGTGCCGGAGGCGTATCAATAATGATCCAATCATAATCTTCCATTACCGGCTCTAATGCTTTCTGCAAAGCATCCAATCTGAGATGTTTTTCAAACATTTTTCTAGGCAGAGTAGCAAGGAAATCGTTTGAGGGAATCAGATCGAGATTTTCTTTGATTTTGATAATATAAGACCTAGCATCTTCTTCCAATATGGCCTCAAGAACGGTCTTTTCCTCAAACGCATTGCATATGTCATATTCGCCTGTTAGGAAACTAGTTAAATTTCCTTGACCGTCCATGTCAATGGCCAAAACCTTTTCATCTTTACTTAAGAGAAAAGAAGTGATGCCACTGCTAGTCGACTTGGAGCAGCCGCCTTTACTGATTCCAAACGTTATTATTTTTGCTGTCAACACTTTCACCTCTATCAATGTATATTTTGTTATATATTAAATCTTTAACTATTTTAGCATGATTGTACTAATATAAAAAGATGCTATTAACAACATTATATTTTATGTTATTACATAAATTGATAGAGTTTGCAAAACATATGTCAATATATATATTAAAATATGTATTATTAATAAGCCTTAATTATTATCGTCGGTAATATTTAAATAAATATATTCTCTAGATATGTTTATATATATGTCAACTTATACTTTGTTGTATAAATTGTTTTTACATTTATTGATGAATACAAACAATATTAGCTAAAATATTTTGAGATAGCGAGTTTAAATATTTAATTTGAGGTACATAACAATAAAACCCGGTTGGAGAATGGATACTAAAGAAATGAACTCCCTTATTAGTAATGCCTATGATTTGTATAATAAAATCGAAAATACACAGGATTTATTAATAACATATTCTATTAATATATTTAAAACATATGTCATTATATATATTAATGTATATTGTATCAATGGTAATAATTTTGATTTTATTCATTTAAGATTAATATAGAATACTATTTTAGTCTTTAGAAAGGATTATTTTAATAGTTTCCAATGTATCCATTAATGATTAGAATGGTAATCATTATCACAATTAGGGAGAAACACATATATTCTGAAAATGAATTTAAAGAATATGTTAATTTATATGATGTTAAGTGTTTTAGATATAAATTAAATTTAATTTCGTTGAGGATATAGACATTTCTATATCTAATTATTTTGAGAGATAAATCTAATAAATAAAATACCTATAAATCGTTTTAAAATGATAAGATCGTGAAGAACACCTTCTGTATTCGGGATAAAATAAATATATTAATAATATCTTTAATGTATATGTTAATCCATATGTTATTAAATATTTCATGATATGATTTATCGTTATTTTCATTGAAAATAACATTATATTTGTTAAAGTTTACATCAATATATGCAAGGATTTAAAGTGGATCTCCTATATTTGAGATAAAATAACTATTGGATAATATTTTTTAAAACATATGTTGATATATATATTATAATATAAGATAGTAGTATTTTTAATAATTAATTTATCATATATATTAATACAATGTATAAATGGATTTCCGATTCTATAATTTAGAAATGATTCGAGTAAACAAAATATAAATTAGCAAATACGATTAATATATATGTCATTATATATGTTGAATAATACTTTAGCGTTATTTCTATCAATGAATTCAATTCATAATTCAACTATATATCTAGATACAATTGTTGTTAGTAGATGACGTAGAAAAAACCGAAGACCAAATTCCCGATGGATTGAAAGTGATTGAAGCCCCTTATTTGTGGGATAAAGGGTACTACCGTTTTTATCGAGCACTTTCAAAATTAAAAGTTCACTTTTGGTGCAAATACTAAAATTCCGGCAGCGTTTGTCTTAGTAGCTGCAATCGTTCCGGCAACATGTGTGCCGTATCCATTGTTATCTTACAACTGGAGAGGTCCGAAAGGGGAGCGTGTCCTGTCATTAGTATGTCTTTAGGTGGTCCGGATGATAACCCGGAATTGAAAGCAATGATTAAGGAAGCCATTGACAAGCAAATTGCCGTGGTGGTAGCTGCCGGAAATGAAGGAGATTCTAAGGAAGATAGGCGAGTATTCGTATCCTGGTGCATACAATGAAGTGATAGAGGTTCCTGCAGCCGATTTTTTCCGGAAAACTAGCGAATTTCTCCAATAATAATACGGAAGTTGATGTGATTGCTCCAGGAGTGTGCGTTTGACATCCATCTCATGGGCTCGTGCAAAAATTCAAAATGAATACAAATTATTCCTAGCTGACATAGAGGTAAGATGTCGAAGAAGAACATTAGCGGAAGATGAAAAGGAATCCCAATTGTTAGATAAGCCTTCTTATGGAACTATTAATGTTTTTGCAGATGAAACTAGTAAAACAGAACAATTCGTTATAATAGCAGGTATTTGGTTTTTAAGCGAAAAATTAGCATCAAAAGTTTAAAGAGATTTTATAAAATGCTCAAGTAGCAAAAATGAACAAGGGATAAAATTACCGGAAGAATTCTACTTTAAGAATTTAAATAATCGGAACAACCAAGAGTTAGAACTCTACAAAGAATTTTTTAATCTTTATTGTCCGAAATGGAAAAATGATTAGTTTTAAGGCAGTTGCAGTTAATAAAAGTAAAATCACCAGGATTTCTATTTCTGATTTGGTAACTAAACTTTATTATCAGTTTATCAGATTAGGCGTAAACCATGAGATAAACTCCAACAGAATTCAATTACCTAAAAAGATTAGTATAACTAAAGATGAGGAAGGGGAAAGCGCATTAATCCTTGAAACATTAAAGCAAGGATTGGAAGATAATTTTATGATTCATTATGAAGATAATTTAGTAATGGATCAGTTAATTTCGATGCCTTCTCACGAACATTTATTTTTAAGTTTGCTGATATGTTTGTAGCTGCACTAAATAGAAAATACAACAATCCAGGAAACAACAATAAAGATAAATTGGCTGAATATATTCTAGAAGCGATACAGGTAAACGAGATAAAGTTTTCGGCAACACAAGTCGAATCAGATGCTGAAAAGGTAACAGAAGAAATTGACCATTCAGTTTTATTTGTTTTCGATTAAAAAGCCTGTGTTTCATAAAAGGGGAAGCAAGGATAAAAAAGAAAAGGAAAAAGGATAAATTAGAATTATTCGAATTTATTTTTGAATGTATTGAACCATTGTTAGACATCCTGATGTGGAGGAAGTGTTTGTACTAGAAGGAACTTACTTAGATATGGGGAAGGAGTATGGGGCTGGTTCATACCTATATTATCCTCCAAATAGTGTACACGCTCCCATTAGTCCAACTGGATGTACGATTATGGTTATGTCTCACAAAAAGCCAGAAATTTTGCAGGAAGGTTGATATTGAATTTTTTTACTTAAGGTACTCATTTTGCAAACTGCTGACCATACCCTTACAAATGTAACCCCCCACAATCGTTAGACTTAACTAACGACGATGGGGGGTTTTTATGTCCAAGCCTCTTTTAAAAGCTTCACGCCTTCTTGTATTTCATCACAGGTAAGATTACTGAATCCAAGTTTAATAATTGTTTCATCAGAATAATTTTTTATGAAATAGATGGAGGTAGAATACACTTTAACCCCATAAATGGAAGCACGCTCGATTAACCATTCTTCCGAACGATTTAGATGTACCTTAACTAATACGTACAAACCAGACTGCTCCCCAATAATGGATATATTTTGTTTCAAGTGTTTTTTTAATTCTGAAACTAAGAATTGCATTTTTCGCTTATAAACAAGACGCATTCGTTTAATATGGCGATTCCATTCTCCATCTTCCATAAATTTAGCCATTGTAACCTGGCTAAGAAGAGAAGTGGTACTCTCGAAATGAAGAAATTGATTTTTATAACGGTTTAAAAGTAACTGTGGTAGCACCATATAACTTAGACGGATTCCTGGAAGAAATGACTTTGAGAAATTCCCTAGGTAAATAACTCTTGTTGAATCAATGGAAGCAAGTGCTGGAAAAGGCTGCTGCGTATAGCGAAATTCACTATCATAATCGTCTTCGATAATAAATCCATGTTTCTTGTTAGCCCAATGAATAAGCATTTGCCTTTGTTGAATAGACATGCTTACTCCTATTGGACTTTGATGGGAGGGTGTTACATAGATTATCCTTGAAGTCATTTGTTCTAATTTTGAAAAATCAGCACCGGTCTCATAAACTGGTAAAGTTTCAAGCGTGAAACGATGAAATTGAAAAGCTTCCCTTGCTCCATCATAACCTGGGTCCTCTACAATAATGCTAGCGAAATCATCCTTCAGGATTTGTCCAAGATAAATCAACATTTGTTGGGTACTACTGCCGATTATAATCGCATTTGGATCTGTTTTCACCCCACGAGATTGGAGTAAATATGTGACGATTTGTTCACGCAAACACAGTTCACCAAAGGGTTCCCCGTATCGAAAGCTCTCCTGTAATGTTAAAACTCGATTTGCTATTTTCCTCCAAATTTTCAGGGGAAAATTGGTTTGATCTACGGCTCCTGCTCGGAAGTCAATTAGTACTGGTGTCACCGACTTTGTTTGCCTTTTATTAGGAAGAACTAAGGCATCTTGAAATAAAAGTGGATCTAATTCATTTACAAAATACCCTTTTCGACCTTCACCACGGATATAACCTTCAGCTACAAGCTGCTCATATGCCATTAATGTCGTATTACGACTTACTTGAAGGGAGTCTGCAAGTTGACGAATGGAGGGCAATGGGTCACCAGCTGGTATGTCACCACTCTCAATAAATAATTTAAACTGCTCGTAGATTTGTTTGTATTTGGGAGAGTCATCCTTAAAAGCAAAAATGGTATTTTTCATTTACAATACACCTTTGACATGTTCTTTTATTAATAATTGTACCTTTTTATATGTCAGTTTGCATTATAAAATATCTTATATTGATACCACCAATTACAAAGGCTTAATTAAGGAGGAGCTAAATCGTGTATATACCTAAACATTTTAAACTAGATGACGAAGAAATGATTTATGATTTTATCGAAAAATACAGCTTTGCCACTTTATTTTCTCAGCACAACGGAGAACCATACGCAACCCATCTTCCACTCACATTAAATAAAGGTGAGAGTGCCTTATATGGTCATTTTGCTCGCCCAAACGAACAATGGAAGGATATTGAAAACCAACAAGTTCTTGTGATTTTCCAAGGTCCTCACTGTTATATTTCTCCTTCATGGTACGAAACAATGAAGGCAGTTCCCACATGGAATTATGTATCTATCCATTTATATGGAAAGATGGAAATTGTCGAAGATCAAAAAGTAATATTTGATTCTTTAAATGACATGGTAAATAAATATGAAAGGCCAGATAGTCCATACAATTTAAATGATGTAGAACCTAGTTATATCGAAGGAATGAGTAAAGGGATTGTAGGATTCAAAATAAAAATCACAAAGATTGAAGCAAAAGCTAAATTAAGTCAAAATCATCCTGTGGAACGTCAAGAATTAATTATTAAGCATCTAGAAAACACCTCTAATCAAGATAATCTACAAGTGGCATCTCTAATGAAGAAAAATCTACAAAATGTAAATAAAAGCATTTAACTTTGCCTTATATTACGAACGGGCCAAATACAAGTTGAAAGGATGATTATAGTGTACATTCCTAAGTAATATCGTATGGATCATGATGAGGCAGTTCAAATGATGAAGTCTTATCCGTTTGCCTTATTGATTACTGTTGATGAACATCGCCCCTTGGCTACGCACATTCCGTTGGAAATTCGTGAAGATGAAGGGAAAATCTATGCGACTGGGACATTGCATACGGAAACATGCAGAAGAAAACTTTGGATAAAAATAGTGATGTGTTGCTTATTTTTCAAGGACCGCACGCTTACATTTCGTCGAGTTGGTATGAGATTGAAGAGGTTCCTATATGGGATTATCTAGCTGTACATGCGTATGGAACAGCACGTGTAATCAGTGGGGACGAGCTGAAATTAGCTTTGGATACTATGCTTAAATACTATGAGTCTCACTGAGAAAATGGTCGGCTCTGGGATACGTTTGATCCAGATATCCAGAGTTGCTTGAGAGTGAAATGAGAGGAATAGTTGGCTTTGAAATTGAAATCACCGCTATTCAAGCTGCAGCCAAAATGAGTCAGAATCGTAGTGACGCTGATTACAAATCGATAGTTGCAGAGCTTGAAAAATCAAATGAACAAGGGGAAATTCAGGTTGCTCAGAGGATGCGTGAGCGACGGAATGGTCCATTTAAATGATTGGCCTAATTATTATGGATTGATTTCTTGGATTTGTTTATAGTGCAGCCCCTGGGACAGTCAACATCGAAACTTTACGCAGAGGGTTAAAACGAGGATTTATGCCATCATTTTTGGTACAAGTTGGAGCCCTTCTAGGTGATTTAGTATGGGCTGTTTTCGGGTTAACAGGTGTAGCACTGGTTTTTCATTTTTTAGAGATACAAATTATCTTAGGCATCATTGGGGTAACCTTTTTACTTCCATGGATGTCCTTTTTAGACGTTCGTAAACCAATTGATTTGACTAATCCAGAAAGGATTCCATTTCCAAACGAGCAACAAAATTAATTCATGTGCAAAAATACAACAAGGAGTTGCGTTATTTTATGGAGTTTTCAACTATTTGGCTATTTGTAATTGCTGTTGCTACGTTGTTAATAATACCTGGACCAGCTGTGTTATATATTATGGCAAGGAGTATAGATCAAGGGAAGAAAGCGGGCCTGGTATCAGTTCTTGGTGTATCTCTTGGTGGTTCTGTTCACGTTTTAGCTGGAGCAATTGGAGTTTCTGCGATCCTTATGACATCAGCAACAGCCTTTAATATCGTTAAATACTTGGGTGCTGCTTATCTTATCTATCTGGGGTGTAAGACTTTATTTTCTACATCTGATAGAACGACTTCAGAAATTCCAAAAGCCCCTCGCAAAAAATTATTAAAGATTTTTTACCAATCAGCGCTCGTAGAAATAATGAATCCTAAGACAGCACTCTTTTTTTTAGCCTTCTTTCCGCAATTCATATCACCTTCTTCTGGATCAGTCGCAGTACAATTTTTGCTTTTAGGAATTATATTTATTATCCTAGCTTTTATTAGTGATGGTCTGTATGCAGTTCTTGCAGCAAGTATTAGAAAGCGGATTCTGGGTAGTAAAATGAGTTCAAAGTTACAGAATCGGATAACTGGTTATCTTTATATTGTTCTAGGGGTAATCTGCGCCTTTGCGAGCCCCTCCAAAACATAAGAGTGTTATGATGAAATTTATCGTGTTGTGACACAACAAATAGTGAGTCTACCAAGACAATAAGTAAAATGAAATGGAGAGATATTTTATGCCTAGATTTATCATTGAAAATGATTTTTGGTCGTTATTCCCTCATGCAAAAATAGGCACCGTTATTTGCCAGGGGATTGATAATTCAATAAGGGACGTTGAAATCTACGAGAAGCTGCTGCAGGAGGCAGAGAAAGAAGCACATAAATTTCTCAGTCTGGAGGAATTCAGTAGTAATCCAGTCATATTCGTTTGGCGAGAAGCTTTTCAGAAATTCAAGACAAAGAAAGGGGCAAGGTGTTCTATTGAAGCTTTATTAAAAAGAGTGAAAAATGGCAATCATATCGGAACAATAAACCCGCTTGTTGACATCTATAATTCAATTTCATTGCGTTATGGGCTTCCGTGTGGTGGAGAAGATATCGACACTTTTGTAGGCGATATTCGGCTAACGCAGGCAAATGGTAACGAACCGTTTATCCCATTGGGGAATAATGAAAATACTTCGCCATATGAAGGTGAAATTGTTTATAAAGATGATGACGGTGCAATATGCAGATGCTGGAATTGGCGTGAAGCTCTGAGGACGATGCTAACAGAAAATACGAAAAATGCATTCCTCTGTATTGAATTAATAGATGAAACAAGAAGCGATGAGTTTCATATGGCGCTTAAAGCATTGTCTGATTTAGTGTCACATAATCTTGGTGGTATTGTGAAGATTGAAGTGTTAGATATTAATAATAGGGAAATTACAATCTTTGGTTAAGGTCAAATTGTGTTTAAAAATGATACTTTGCTCTGGAAATGTTATGGCTTTGATTCATAGTACGATTTATCCAATGTTTTCAACGCGGACAGAGCGATGCAAGATATAGGGGTTAAAAAGACAACATTTTATAAGTTAGTTAAAGAGTACGAAAGAGAATTGAAAAGTACCACAATATAATAGAAGGAACTCGTCAAAAAAAAAGCCTTTGCTCAACGCGAGCAAAGGCTTCTATCAAGAAAATAGGATATCTATGTTAAATTTTAGAAAAGATTGTGAAGGTTTGTACTTAAAGTAACGGGCAGGTTAGCTTAAGAAGGATTAAATAAGTTCTATACGACAGGGAGGGTTTACCTTTGAGGGCAAGCAGCGAGGAAGTATTAAAACAGTTACTTAATACAAATTATATTGACTCTAAATTAAAGGATATATCGTATGACCATAACGGTAATGCTTTTTTCTTATTCAGCTAACGGTGCAGTTTAGTTGTGCGAAATG
>NZ_JAGGQR010000035.1:0-9453 GCF_018613205.1 Bacillus sp. ISL-46 | reverse complement strand
ACAATTCGGGTGCAGTTCATAAGGAAACGGCTTTTTCTTGTTATTAATTCATATTTTTTTTGAGTTCTTTTCCCCAATAGTCTCTGTTGAAGTTTATCAAGGATATAAAAATGATAAAAGTTTTATATGTTTGCTCCATTTGTTGTAATTACATCTTTATACCAAAAGAAAGATTTTTTCCTTTTGCGCTCTAATGTTCCACTGCCATCATCCTGTTTATCGACATAAATGAAACCATAACGTTTGGACATTTCTCCTGTTGAGGCACTGACCAAATCAATACATCCCCAAGGCGTGTATCCCATCAGTTCAACACCATCTTCAATGGCTTCACGCATTTGTCTAATATGGTCTCGGAGATATTCAATTCGATAATCATCGTTAATCGAACCATCTTCCTCTACCGTGTCTTTGGATCCTAAACCGTTCTCCACAATGAAAAGTGGTTTACGGTATCTGTCATATAACTCGTTTAGAGCAATTCTAAGTCCGATAGGGTCGATTTGCCATCCCCACTCACTCGCTTTTAGGAATGGATTTCTTACTCCTCCTAACATATTTCCTTCTACCATGTCAGCCGCTGTTTTATCCTTCTTTTCTGCACGAGACATATAATAACTAAAGCTGATAAAATCAACCGGATACTGTTTGAGAAGTTCTAAATCACCAGGGTGTATTTCAAGCTTAATATTATGTTCTCTAAAGTAACGTTGAATAAAAGCAGGATATTCTCCTCTTACTTGAACATCAGTACAAAAATTATTGAGGAAACGTCCTTCTTGTAAAGCATACATTACATTTTCAGGATTGCAATCAAAGGTATACGTAGTCATATATAGTACCATACATCCAATTTTTGCATCAGGAATAATTTCATGGCAAGCCTTTACCGCTAAACTGCTTGCAACGAATTGATGATGGTAAGCTTGGAACATTGGCTGGTATTTATCTTCTTCAGTTTGAATCGCAAAACCAAGACCTAGAATTGGTATTTCTAGACCAGAATTGATTTCGTTAAATGTAAGCCAATATTTTACCTTGTTTTTATAACGGTTCAAAATTACTTTTGCATATCTTTCGAAGAACGTAACAACTTCCCTACTTCTCCAACCACCATATTCTTTCACAAGATTTACCGGCATTTCATAGTGAGACATTGTGACAACTGGCTCGATTCCATACTTATGCAATTCATCAAACACGCGGTCATAAAAAGCTAATCCAGCCTCGTTTGGTTCTAACTCGGTTCCATTTGGAAAGATTCTTGTCCACGCAATGGACATACGGTATACTTTGAATCCCATTTCTGCAAATAACGCGATATCTTCTTTGTAGCGATGATAGAAGTCGATCGCCTCATGGTTCGGATAAGTGTATTTTTCTGTATCCATTTCAAAATTGAAGCCTGGTGACTGTAATAGCTTCCATCGTTCTTTTCCACCTGGCAGAACATCTGCAATATTTAATCCTTTATTCCCTTCATGAAAGCCGCCTTCCAATTGATTTGCTGCAGTTGCGCCTCCCCATAAGAAACCTTCTGGAAATTTCTTTTCTTCAAAATTCATAATGAAATCCTCCCTAATTAATATCTAATTGTTAAAATTATCTATATATAGGGAAGAGGACCTAAGTCTCTTCCCAGATTTCCTAAAAGAAAATCATTAAACGACTAATGTCAACAACGCTTCTTTTGTATGAACCACTTCTTTATTCCTGTCAATAATCTCAATATAACGGTCTGTATTTGTAATGATAATTGGAGTAGTAACTGGGTACCCAGCTTCTTTAATTTTTTCAATATCAAATTCAACTAATAAATCACCTTGGTTTACCCTATCTCCCTGTTTAACGACCGGTGAATAATATTTCCCTTCTAATTGAACTGTATTTATTCCGATATGAATTAATATTTCTGCACCTTGGTCTGATGTAATACCTATTGCATGTCCCGTAGGGAAAACTGTTGTAACGGTCCCGTTAACTGGTGATACAGCTTGACCAACTGTTGGCTCAATGGCAATTCCTTTCCCCATCGCCTCAGATGCAAACACCTGATCATCTACATCCGCTAATGGCTTAACCATTCCTGTCATCGGGCTAACAATTGCTTCTCTTTTTACTAGCGGCTGACCTGCTTCAACTTTTTTTTCCGAAACTACTTCCTTTTGTTTTTTATCCTCAAATCCAAATAAAAAGGTCATTAATGTAGCACCTGCAAAAGCAATACCAATCCCGATGATGTATAATCCCATTGGCGCAAAAACAGGGATAGTGAATACGCTTATGAATGCAAACGCCATACATTTTACTCCAAACATACCGATAATTGCGCCACCAACAGCACCTGCAATGGCTACATAAGGAATTGTTCGTTTGAAACGCATCATGAGACCGTAAAGTATCGGTTCTGTTACACCTGATAATAGACCTGGTATTAATGTTGATGCACTAATAGTTTTTAAGGATTTGTCCTTTGTACGTAAGAAAACACCAAGTGCAACACCCATTTGTGCTATAGGAGCAGCCGCAAGCATTGCCCATATTGGGCTGCCACCGTGCGCAACCTGCTCTAAAAGAATCGGTATTAGTCCCCAATGAAGACCAAACAGTGTCAGGAATGTATATCCTCCACCAACAACAGCACCTGTCAAAATACCGCTCTTGGTGCTCAAGAAATTAATTCCTGCACCGATCGAATTACTTAAATTAACTCCAATCGGTCCTAAAGCGATAACGGTAAGTGGTACGATAATGGCTAATGATAGCATCGGAACCAAAAACATTTGTAAATCTTTATGAATGATCTTCTTTAAAAGTTTCTCTAAGAGAGCATAAATACTGACTGCTATAAATATTGGTAAAACAGATGAAGAATAATTCATCAGAACAACCGGAATACCAAGGAAATGCGTAATATCACCAGTGTTTGTTAACAAGCTCGTAAAATTAGGTTCGAGCAACGCAGCCCCAATGGTTCCCCCAATATAAGGATTTGCTCCCAGCTTCGTTGCAAGTGTAATCCCTAAGAAGATTGGCAGGAAATAAAAGACAGCGTTCCCAGCTGCAGATAAAATAAAGTAAGTTCCACTTTTTGCAGATAATAGTCCAGTCATTGTTAAAATCGTTAACAAAGCCTTTAACATACCTGCCCCTGCCATTGCTCCCAACAGCGGGGAAAAACTTCGAGAAATAACTTCAAAAATTTGTGCCCCAATGCTTCCCTTTGGTTCGTCTGACGAGTTTGTAGTAGCACCCACATTTGCAATCTTTGTAATTTCTTTAAATACCTCTGGAACATGGCTTCCTACCACAACCTGAAATTGTCCACCACTCTCCACAACGCTAAGAACTCCATCTAAGTTTTGTAGGGCTTGCTTATTTGCCTTGTTTCTATCTTTTAATTTAAAACGCAAACGAGTCGCACAATGCACAAGAGTAGAAATATTTTGTTCTCCTCCGACTAATTCAACTATGTTCTTTGCGAAGCTATTATAACTCATCTGGCTACACTCCTTATGGTAATATTCATAGTAAGTTCTTACTTCAACTTGAAAAAGGGTAACAAAAAAACCTAAACCAAACAATCAATTTTGAATGTTTGATTTAGGTTTTGCCCGTGAGGTTACAACCCTATGATTATCCGTTATTATTTTTTACTACTCTTTCAATATGAATCGTCAAATAAATCATTTCTTCATCCGTCAATTCATAGGTGTAAGAACCCTCGATAAACTTCTTTATTTTTTGTGAACATTTATGTGCGAACGGATATTTTACCTTGATTACATTATATAAGTCATCATCTGTTGTGCTGTTGTAATGATTGCCCTTGACTAGACGTTGTGCGAAAAACTTAAGATGCGTAATGAAACGATAGAATGTTAGAAAATTTTCATTAAACTCCAACTTAAAATGGTATCTAACTATCGTTAAAATTTCTTGCATAACCTTAGTCATGTTTTTTACAACGGGCATCTCTTCATTCAATTCAGCATTAACAATATGAAGAGCTAAGAACCCTGCTTCATCCTCTGGTAAAATGACACCAAATTGTTCACATATCATATTTAATGCTTCTAATCCAATCTCATATTCGTCTTTATATAATTGCCTAGTTTCCCATAGTAATCCGTTTTTAATAGGTAGATTATTTTTATAACGTTCAATTGCAAAGTGAATATGATCAGTTAAATGAATATAAATACTATCGTTTAACTTCTTTCCTAATTTTATTTTTGCATATGCAATGATTTTTTCGGATATATCCATATATTCAATCGGCATATCAGCAATTAAGGTCTTGAACTTTTTCATTATATCTTCGTTTTCTAAAGTGAAAATTTTATCTATTAGTTGTTCGTTAATATAATCACCTACACGCTTATTAAAAGCAATTCCACGCCCAATGATGATAACTTCTTGTTGTTCTTTTGTCGAGATAACTGCATTATTGTTTAATATTCTCTCGATTTTCACTTTTTCACCCCCAGATTTATTACTGTATCCCCTCCTATAATAGAAAAAGGCAAAACCTGACCTCTTTCTAAGGTAATCGGTTTTGCCTGATTTAACAGTAACAATCCGTTCTATATACGTTTACATTCAGATATCATTTATCAACATCTGGTTATAATTATAAATAAAATCAGGTTGCATACAATGGTCAAATTAGCGCAATTTGTTGTTTATTCAACATATCAATCAAAATTGTTGTTTATCTTATGAAGTTTGGTGACCTAACATAGTAGAACAAAGAATGTTTAAACAATTATTTCGTTGGTCAAACATGATTTTACTTCACGCAACCGCTTCAGGTGTACTAATTGCATTGGCTGCTCCATCAGCAATATCTCTTCTGATTTTTTTATTAAAAAATCAGTTTCTTTTATATCGTTCCTACAGAAATTAATCTTCATGATAACAATAACAAAAGGCTACCTTTTTACAGCAGCCGGATCTTTTACATTTTAATTAATTTTAAAGAGACAGGACTCTTTCAATGAAAATCTACTTTTCTTATTCACTAATTTTAAGAGAGGTGTTTTAATTATACAATCCTTTTTAAAAGTTCCCCTACTTTTTCAGCCATTTCACGAGGTGGATAAGGCATTTCATTTTTTAGCCACCATTCCACTACACCTACGTAAGCATTTGCAACAAATTCGGTAACTATATCTTCGTTTTGACCGAGATTTTTGCCTTTTGTTACATCCACGTCTTTTTTGAACTCTTCGATATTATGTTGAACAAACCGGCTACGAAAATACGGAGCTCCTTCACTCGCCAACATCGTCGAAAAAAATAAATAATTACTTTTAAGATATTCCATGCAATATACAGTCGCTTCAATCCAATCCATATCAACTTCCAACTCACAAAGATTAGCCATGTTCTGAATATGTTCTTCCATGATCTTATCCAACAGATCAAATTTATCCAAATAATGAAGATACACAGTTGCACGGTTAATGTTTGCCCTGTCAGCAATATCCTGAATGGTAATGCTATCGAATTTTTTTTCTGATATCAATTCAAGAAATGCTTTTTTAATTGCTTCCTGAGTTCTAACAATTCTTCTATCCACTTTTGCCATGTTATTAACACCTTACCTTTTATAAGATACTCGACAATTTTTATCGATTTGTTGTGTATACAACAAATCCGGTTAAATTAACGAGTTTCATGTCTTGTTTTGTTTTAAGTTATATTATAAATTATTGACAGATGTCGAGAAAACATCAATTGTAATTTATATTTTAACATGAAAGGGTTATTTAATATGTCAAACTATATATTTGAGTTAAGCAATAAGATAACAAGGAAATCAGTTTCATACAAAAACAGGTTTGGAATCACTATTGCGGCAGATCTCTACTTGCCAACGGACTTTGATGAGTCAAAAAAACACGCAGCCGTTATTATAGGTGCGCCTTATGGTGGTGTAAAAGAGCAGGGTTCCGGTATTTATGCTCAAAACATGGCAGAACGTGGTTTTGTGGCTCTTACATTTGACCCATCGTTCAACGGATACAGTGGCGGTGAGCCACGGCACCTTTCTTCGCCTGACCTATTCGTAGAAGATTTCAGTGCAGCCGTTGATTATGTAGGTACACGTCCATTTGTAGATAGGAATCGAATTGGTGCAATTGGTCTATGCGGTAGCGGTAGTTTTGCAATCAGTGCAGCGCAAGTTGATAGACGCATTAAAGCTGTCACCACAGTCAGCATGTATGATATATACCGTGCTCAACGCAACGGCTTTAAGGACACGTTAACCGAAGAAGATCGCAACAGAATACTCGATGTAATTGCTGAGCAACGCTATGCGGAGTTTGAGGGCAACCCTCCAGCGCTGACTGATCGAGGAGCACCTATTGGATTTGATGATAATACAGACCCTATCGGTCGCGAGTTTGGCGAGTTCTATTCTACGCCTCGTGGATATCATCCAAACTCAATTACACAATTCACCGTAACAAGTAGCATGTCATTTATGAACTTCCCTCTGCTTGCGAACATTAAATCGATTTCTCCAAGACCGATTTTGTTCATCATTGGCGAGCAAGCTCACTCAAGATACTTTAGTGAAGATGCTTACGAATTGGCGGCAGAACCAAAAGAGCTGTACATTGTTCCAAATGCTGGACACGTTGATTTATACGACAAGACGGATTTGATTCCATTTGACAAGTTGGAAGCATTCTTTACCGAGAATTTGAAGTAACAATCGCATCAAAATAAAGTATTATCTCTATAGTTTTAGCTATTCCATTTCTTCTATTACCTGATCGAGTTGCCAATATACTTGCATTCACGATTGATCAGCCAGAGGATAAGAACATTAATGAGTTTACAATTGGACCAACAACACTACCATGGTAATAATCACAAATTAAGATAAAATTAAGAGCTATTCATTTTCTAAAGGTTAGGCTGTCGAGGAGACCTCGACAGCCATTTAATTTCTTTCTCAGTATTTTATACAGGTTTTAATATTCGACCAGGATTAGTTGTCTGATAGAAACCCAGTTACGATGAGTTTACTAGACCATAAACAGAAACTTGTAGGAGGAAAATGGTGTGAAAAAACGATTATTTCATTTATTTGCAATGCTACTAGCCCTCACCCTTGTTGCTTGCAACAACAATGAGACTGGTACAAAGGACATTTCTCAGGAAGAAGAGAATCCCTCTGTGGCTAAGTCTGAGGATTACGCTGAGATTGGTTCTGGGGCGAACCTTGTTAAATTCCCTGAAGACCTTGAAGAGGGGATTGTGTTTGCCACATACGATCGAGGGGATATTCATGAAGATATCTATGTAAATAATAAGGAAGCAATTGAAGCAGTGCAGAACGGAGAGGAACTTCCGAACGGCACCGTTATTACTCTTGTAGGATATAAGGATGGAGAGCTGGACCAATATTTAGTGATGGAAAAGCGTACCGGCTGGGGCTCCCAATATTCGCCGGAAGAACGTAATGGGGAATGGGAATACCAAGCATTTACTCCTGACAAAGAAGTGAGGACAGATAATATTGGACGTTGCTTTTCCTGCCACGCAAATCAGGAAAGAGATGACTATGTGAATTCGATGGATCAGATGAAAGAGTTTGATTTAGGAAAAGTTACAAGTTCGAAGAACAGCAGTTCAGAATCCCTAATCGCAGCAATCCCTACAGGTCACTGGAGGGCAACTGCTCATATGAAGAATCCAAAGGATGTAAATAAAGAAGAAAGTAATTTAATAGTCGATGATGAAAAAGCGAAAAAAATTCAGGATGTTCTGTTGAAGCTGTATTTACAGCAATATGATAGCTAATGGTTGTTGCCATTAAAAGATACTTACATGCACACAATGGGACACAATCTAGTGATAAATAGGCAATAGAAGAGGTGGATGCTTTGAATCGAAAGATGTTATTCAAGCTAGTAAATGACGTTGTTATGACAGTTCTCATGTTAATAGCAATGGCTTACTATATTACTGGAAATACGATTCATGAAGTCGTTGGAGTTGTGGTACTTTTATTATTTGTTGTCCATAACTTTTTAAATCGACGTTGGTATAAAGTGATTTTAAAGCGAACACATAATTTACGGAGCATCCTACAAATAGTAATCAATCTACTATTTCTTGTAACTATGGTATTGATGATGATAAGTGCTGTGTTGATTTCCAGTGATTTATTTCCCTTTATTCCTATAAATAACGACATGATACTACGGCAAATACATGTTCAGACTGCTTATTGGGGATTTATCATCATGGCAGGACACATAGGATTATCATGGGAAATGATTATCAATTCAGTATGGAGGATGACGGGAATAACCGGCACTTGCCGTATTCGCACCTTTGGGTTGCGTATTTTGGCGGTTTTAATTGTTGCCTACGGGGTGCATTCTTCCTTCGAGGGAGAAATGGGTTCGAAGCTATTCATTTACAACCCATTTGGGTGGTTCAATGATGATTCCACTATAAGGTTTTTAATAGACCACCTATCTATTATGGGAATCTATATCGCTGGGACACATTATGCTTTGCAATTTATTCAGAGACAGGAACAAAGAGGAGTTCAAAAAAACTGATATAGGTTTAAAGGATGGAGTATCAATGGAGATAACAGCTAATGGATACTGTTATAAAACCTTGAAAAAGTTATCTAAATGATAGAGGAAAAGGTATCCCCTTAAATAGCTCCCCTTTACGTAACTACAAAATGACACTTTCCTGAAAGAAGGAGATCAATTATATGACTAAACGAAATAACTTGCTGATTTTCATATTAACCATAGGAGTTTTCGGCATTAGCGAGTTTTCTCTACTATAGTTATCCGATTCCTATTTCAACTCCCTCAGTTTGATACGATTTTCTCTCAAATGCTCGCTTATTCGCAGGATTTCATAACCCTTAATATGGATTTAACGATTAAATGAAATGAGTTCAGATCATTATGGCTCCGTGAAGGCATAGTGAAATAAAGGAGTATCTACAACTCCACATTTTACCATATGATGTACATTCTCCACGCCGCCCCTGGAGGCTTTCCCTCCCATGTCTCAACGGGTCAATTGCCCTATCATTCCTTCGTCATGCCTATCCAAGGGGTGGTGGCCAGTTATGCTAAACTGATGGGTCACAGTGCCCTATTGTTGAAGAAACCTGGTACTCCGTACATATTTGAAATCCTACGAATAAGACAACATTCAAAATTAAAGTTAACTATTTTAATTGAAACATTTTATATAACTAATGTTTTATTTCTATGCTGCTATAGGGGTTAATACTTGAACTTTATTTGGACAATAAGATTCGTTTCGTTTTGCTATTCCTACAAAAATCCTTGCTAGTTTACCTATCAGTTTCATGATTGATTTCATTTTCTTTATCTTCTTTACTTTTACATTATGGGAATGGACGGCTTTAAACTCAGGGTTATTCATCACAAG
>NZ_JAGGQR010000034.1:0-74245 GCF_018613205.1 Bacillus sp. ISL-46 | reverse complement strand
CTATCTGTCATGAAGAAGGAACTTAACATTAAATCTCGAATATCTAATGTAATCGAAAAACTAAAAATTTAAAGAAAGACAGGAGTTAGTTACGATGATAAAAGGTTTCGGTGGAATATTTTGGAGAACTAAGAATCTTGATGTTATAAAAAAATGGTACAGTGAAGTGTTGAAGATTGAAATAGAAAATTGGAATGGGACTGTGATTAAACCCCAATTAGGAAATGAGACTATCTTTTCTTTCTTTGCCGAGAATGACAGTTATTTTCCAACAGAACAACAAGTGATGTTAAATTTTCAAGTACATAATCTAAACGAGACTATTAAGCATCTTGAACAAATTGGTGTACCTCTTGTTAAGGAAAAAGAGCTTAGTGAGTTGGGAAAGTTTATTTGGATTGAAGATCCTGAAGGTCGACTGGTCGAGCTTTGGGAGAAATAGCGAGTTGTAATTTATTTGCTATTGAGCTATCGGGTGCGTTGATCCGATGATTTCAGTATTAATGATATTTTTATGTTGAAAAAATTCAGGAGAAAAGGTATTGCAATTTCATTATTAGAGGAATTGTTTAAACAGAAAAAGGGTAGATATTTGGTTGTTGAATTAGCTAAGAATAAACCTGCTGTTTTATTTTGGAGAAAAATTTATCGTGAGCTAGAAATAGTCTTTGAAGAAGAGAAGAAAATTGTTGATAATGAAGAATGTTTGGTTCAATCCTTTCAAATTTAAACGAGCTTATTCAACTAAAGGGTACGTTAGTAGAAGTAGCTTTGAAATAAAATATTGAAGCAGCTCAGTTCAAATTGGACTGAGTTATTTATTTTTATAATCAAAAAGCACCGCAAAATGCGGTGCAAATTCATATACATTTTACTATACATTTGCAGCTACAAATTCACGTTTTGCGATACGCAACGGAACCCGTTACCAGCATTTGGTGATCCTTTTTGAAAGAATTACATTTTCTTTCCGTTGTTTTCCTTTTTATCGCTTCGGCTCACGGCCTTTTCTTTTGCTGCTTGAGAAACTTGTTGTCCTCGGTTGGTTTTTGTTGTGGTTGCACTAGTTGTCGTATTAGTTTTCGTTGTGGTTGTACTAGTTTTCGTCGCCGTAGGTGTTGTCGTTGTTGGTGGTGCTTTGACGCTTGTCGCAGGTGCTGTTGGTGCAGCAGGCTTTGTGGTTGACCTTGTTGCAGCAGTTCTCGTAGTCGTTGGTTTTCTCGTTGTTGTTGGTGCTTTTGTGCTTTTTACAGGTATTGATGTTGCAACAGGCGTTGTAGTTTTTGTCTCGCTCGGATTAGCAGGATTGGTTGTCGTTCGATCGCTGGATTTTCCCCTATTTTGTTGAACGGCTGTTACTGCCGTATCATTGGTATTCCTATTTTTTAAAGAGTCTCGGATAGCAGCAATATCATGGTCCTTCACATTCGCTGCTGGCGTTTGAGGTTTGTCCTTTTTTTCTGCTGGGTTGATTACATCCGCTTTTTTTCGGTCTGCCGATATAGGTAAAGCCATTTCTTTTGTTAATCGTTTTAAAGGTTGATCGCCTAACAAAGCATTGGCGACAGAAAACGTAACAGATCCCGCTAATACCATGGCAAGGGCTCCCTTGGTTATTTTAATCATTTTATACCCCTCGTGTTTTTTTGTGTGTTCATACTAATAGAATACGAACAAGCCAAAATATCTTATGGGGGTAGTAAAAAAACAGAATTTTGGAGTTTATTAAACTCACCTTTTTTATATTGAATTTCTGCTATCTTCGTAACAAACAGCTTTTTTTGCAAAAAAATGGATTCGCTGATAAAACGCTAGATTCGCTGATAAATGTTTGATTTTCGCTGATAAAATGGTCCAATTCGCTGAAATCCTCCAAAAATCCGCTGATAAACTGCTCCAACGGGACTAATTTCACTGCTTCTGGATCATAAAGCTAGCTATATTTCTAAATTGAGCACGTTTATTTGCGAAACAAACACGTTTATTTGCGAAACGAGCAGGTTTATTCAGGTAGTCGGATCATACTTCATGATTTTGTTTCCTTGGTCATTTTATTATCGTGCAGCATGATTGACTAGCACAACATCCTTACTTCATTCAATGGATTTCCGTCTTTCAATTCTATGGTTCTGCTTCTATGTACAAAATACTGATCTAAAACTAAAACCATGTGATAGTGAACTAGTAAAAGCGATGAGAGATTACCTCATCGCTTTTGTTATTTATCTAATTTCTTTCTGACAATCATCGAAATGCCGTTGTAGGAAACCTTCCCATTTCAATTCTGTTTCCTAAATTTTTTATATCAACTAACAATTCAGTTCGTGTTCGTTTAATATCAATTTGTAAAAGTAATGCCCTATGTTTATATGTTAAAAATTATTATCTAAACAGCTTTTTCCTTAATTGTTTCATTAATATCTTTTTGAATAGTCTGGTGATCCCCAATTAAGGTAATTTCACTAAACGGCTGTGCATCTCCCACTTTAACATTAGCTTCAATGACCGTTCCACTGCCAACAACAGCTCGGTTAATCACGGCATTTTCTCCGATAATGGTACCCGGTAAAATAACGGAATCTTTAATCACAGCGCCCTTACCCACGGTCACTCCATAAAAAAGAACGGAATTTTCTACCCTTCCAAACACCTTACAGCCTTCACTTACTAAAGATTGGTGTGTGCTAGCCTTTCCGTCCAAATATAATGGCGGCCGGGAAGTTTCATGAGTATAAATAGACCAGTCTTCATTTTGTAAGATTGGATTGCTTTTAAAGGAAAGTAAATCCATATTTGCTTCCCAGAGACTATGAATGGTTCCGACGTCCTTCCAATAACCTTTGAAACAATAGGCCTGTAATTTGCGATTATCATTTATCATCGAAGGGATAATGTCCTTCCCAAAATCCTTAGACGAGAATGGGTTTTTTTCTTCTTTTTCTAAATATTTCTTTAACAGTTCCCATTTAAAAATGTAAATGCCCATAGAGGCGAGGTTTGATTTAGGATGTTCTGGTTTTTCTTCAAAATCTAATATTTCTTTTGATTCAGGATTAATATTCATAATGCCAAATCTGTTCGCTTCATTCCATGGTACGTTTATAACAGAAATGGAGGCGTCAGCTGACGTTTCTATATGCTCCTCTAGCATTTTGCTGTAATCCATCTTATAAATGTGATCTCCGGAAATTATGAGAACATTCTCTGGATTATAATTTTCAATATATCTTAGGTTTTGATAAATAGCATGTGCGGTGCCTTCATACCATCTTTCACCCAACTCACATTGATAAGGTGGAAGAATAGTAACTCCTCCATTTTTTCGGTTTAAGTCCCAGTGCTTGCCATCACCAATGTAATTTTGAAGAGTGTGAGGCTGGTACTGTGTCAAAACACCAACCGTATCAATACCAGAATTACTACAATTGCTTAATGTAAAATCAATGATTCGGTATTTCCCGCCAAATGGAACAGCAGGCTTTGCTATGTATTGGGTCAATTCTTTTAATCGAGTACCTCTTCCCCCAGCTAATAGCATGGCTATACATTGTTTTTTAGTCATAGTTGCCTCCATGTAAAGGATATATGTTTAATGTGAGTTATAAACGATCATCTCCCCATAACTTGTAATATAACTCTTCAGATTCTAACTCATCTTCTTCATTTATGTTAAAAGTGTCTTCCAACTTTAATGTATCTAATAGACTTTGCATTAAATTTAAGCTCCTTTCATGTTGTAAGTTTTGCAATCTGTTTTTCATTTTAACAGACGAGGTAATAAGACAAAATCAAATAATTCCGACTTTTACAAACATAAATCGACATAATTTAAGTAATCTGATGTGTGATATATAGATTATTAAAAATTAATAATAAAACCTTCTCTCTTTCTGTCGAATTATAACGAAAAAATCTGAAGTTGAATCACAAAAAGCAACCCTCCCTAGATGGTTACCCTTCCTTTTTCACACTCTCACATTTTTGGAAGTAGATTTGTTTCTATAATCTAAGACTTTTGTTGTATTCAAATATCTTGTTTAAAAAGTTATTATATGAGGATGTAATGGTTTGACAAGTGGGTGCTCGTGGGTCTTATTTTTTCACGTAACATCGATTTTTCTATCAATTGTGATTGCTAAAAAAGTATCGTAAGAAGAGAGAAGGTATTTTAGAATGTCTTTTGATTCATTTGTCAAATATCATAATGTGGGTATTTGTTGATCATATATTGTACAAAGTTCCCACCGATGAATCCGGCTCCATCTGTTACAAGAATCTTTTTCCTCAGCATTACTTCACCTCTAGTTTTAATGCTTTTAAGTACTGCTCTAAGGAGTCCTGCCAAGATGGTAATGGACTAAATCCATCAAATCCTCCATTCCGGTAAGTTATGGAAGGAATTTTGGTATGGGCTGCCTATCGGGTGTCATTCCTTTATGTATATATGCTTATTTTGTAGTTCGCGAAATATTCCACTACTGCGTACGAACAGGAATGTTCGTTGTTTCAAATAACGCTTGAAGTAGTGGGGGTCAGACCCCTTTGAATTCTATCACTTCTGCAGTGGTCAAAATCGATTGGCTATCCCTTGCTAGATGCATAAGCTATTATAGGTAATTTTTCACAGAAAAATAGATATACTTTCAAAAGTCTATTATAAGAAAAAGGTACTGTTTTTGTCCGTTTTACTAAACATTAACATTCTATCAATAGCGACTTTACAATTCTCCTATATTTTTAAATACGATATACATAAACTTATAGGAGATGATTGGAAATGAAAATGAAAAAGAGTTTGATTGCTGGATTAGCTACGCTGTCTCTTTCGGTAACTTCAGGAGCTCCTTTGGCCGTTTTAGCCCACCCTATTCAAAATGCGGCTACTGATAATGGACAATCTACATTACGTCCAATTACCTCTGATGTAGCCGTTATTGCCCATCGAGGGGCATCTGCGTACGGTCCGGAACATACATTGGCAGCCTATAAGCAGGCAATGACGATGAAAGCCGATTATGTGGAATTCGATTTACAAATGACGAAAGATGGCCAGTTGATTGCCATGCATGATGAAACGCTGGGGAGAACAACCAATGCAAAGGAACTTTATCCAGACCGGGCACCTTGGCGGGTAAAGGATTTTACTCTCGAAGAGATCAGCCGACTGGATGCAGGTTCGTGGTTTAATAAAACTTACCCAAACATGGCGAAAACAGAATACATCGGACAGCTTGTGCCGACACTCGAGGAAGCCATTGAATTTGTTAAAAAACATGGGAACGGAAAAGTTGGCCTTTACATGGAAACGAAAGCGCCGAACGTATATCCAGGGATGGAAGAGAAAGTAATTGAAATCTTGAAAGAAACCAATGTACTTGATGACGAAATGCTATTTCTCGAATCATTTAGCGAAGAAAGCCTTCGTAAATTAAAAACGCTTGCCCCTAATGTAAAGCTGATTCAACTGTATTCAGGAAGTATGCTGACGGGCAAGGATGTATATCAGGAAATGAAACGGATCGCTGACTATGCCGCTGGCGTAGGTCCTAGTAAGGAGCTTGTTGTACCGAAACTAATGGAAGCCGCTCATCAGAATCAGCTTCTAGTGCATCCATGGACAGTGAATTCAGAGGACGATATGGTTTCCTTGCTTTCCCTTGGTGTGGACGGAGAGTTCACAAACAATACGGACCAGCTTGTTGATTTACTGGAAAAGCCGTATATTTCACATGGAGTGGCAAGCGGAGATGTAACGGATTCATCAGCGATTTTATGGGCGCGCACCAATGTAGAGGCAAGAGTTCAGTTTGAAATTTCAACCGATAGCAGTTTTAAACACGACACAATCGTCAAAACGAGCCCTGCAGATGTAGCGCATGATTATACAGTAAATGTAGAGGTTAACGGATTAAAGCCTGATACTACTTATCATTACCGGGCCCATGCAGTTTCCAGCCAGTACACCGTAAATGGTTCATTCAAAACAGTACCGGAGGAAAACAGCTTAAAGCCAATGTCAATCGTTTGGGGCGGAGATACTGGCGGCCAGGGAGAGATACCGCCATATAAATCTTTCAAAGCGATGTCAGCCATCAATCCAGACTTCTTCCTGTTCAGTGGGGATACCATCTATGCAGATAATAAGACACCGGCTGTTCCTAACCCTCCTTCTGAAACCGTTCAGGATTTCTGGGCGAAATATAAGGAGAACCGTACGGATGCTGGATTACGCAGTCTTTTACAGAAAACAGGAACGTTTGCGATATGGGATGATCATGAAGTGACCAATGACTTTTCAGGTCCTTCCCAGCCGTTGACGCAAGCGGGGTTGGGTGCGTTTAAGGATTATTGGCCCATTTCAAGTGAACGCAGTTCAGCGAACAAGCTTTATCACAAGTACTCTTGGGGTAAATCAATGGATATGATCATTCTTAACAACCGCGGCTACCGCTCTCCAAACACCATGGCAGATGGACCTGATAAAACAATGCTCGGCGAAGAACAAGTAAAATGGCTGGAACAGCGGCTTCTCGAATCAGATGCCAAGGTTAAATTTGTCGCGACTTCCGTGCCAATCTCCGTTCCGACTGGAAAAGCAACTGCCAGGGATGGATGGGCAAACGGAGATCAAGTAAACCCTAATGACGTAACAGGATACGAGAACGAGTTCAAAAAAATCTCTGATTTTATTATCGAAAAAGGAATCAAAAACGTTTATTTCGTCACAACCGATGTCCATTTTGCCGAAGTCATCAAATATGATGCCAATCATGATGGCAAAACAGATTATCACGAATTAATCAGCGGTCCGATTGGGGCCGTAAAAATCAACCCTGGTACATTGGATCCTACCTTCGGCCCTGAACGCTTGTATGCGGAAGGAAACTTCTTCAACTTCGGTGTGTTCCATGTAGATCCGGCAAAAAATCAAGCAGGTGTGGAAATCCGCGATGAAAACGGAAAAGTCCATTTCAGCCAAACCTTCCAGCTTGAAGATTAAAAAATAGTAGCCGAAAACCAGGAGACTGTCTCCTTGATTTTAGCAACACTAAGAAGCACCGGGCCGCCGCCTGGTGCTTTTTTCAAGCGAATATCAAAACATTTCCTTACGTTCTGCGAGAGGACATGAACTCAGGGTCTGGGCTATCCCTTCTTTGTAGGAAGTCCGCGGAACAGGACCAAAATGCACTTCATATTCCTTTATTTATAAAGTTTTTTTGTTGTTTTTAATACTTCTATGATTTTATTAAATAATAGATAATTCAAAATTAATCCAGTAAAGAATAATAGTTTGTTAATTGGAATTTTATAAATTATCAAAAAAATTCACTTGTAATCACTTGGAAAAATTGTTAGTATAACGTACATGTAAAATTATTTAACAATACTATTTTTGGGACAATAGTATTATTTGAATATCAAGCAGGAGGTACATCAAATGAGCAAAAAATTCATGAAAGTTATATTAATTATACTCCCTTTTATTTCTCAGTTAGCCGTTTTACCATTCGTAAATCGAATAGACCCGATTATTTTAGGATTACCCTTCCTTCAATTTTGGCTCTTTTTATGGATCGTATTAACACCTTTATGCACATTTGGGATCTATCAACTTCAAAAATCAGAAAGGAGTCTTGACTAATGCACGGAAATTTAACAGCTTTGTTAATCACAGGATTCATAGTCTTGACCGTTGTTTTGATTGGATTTATCGCAGGGCGGAATAAATCATCGCGAAGCTCAGTAGAGGAATGGTCTGTTGGCGGTAGACGCTTCGGTGGATTACTGGTTTGGTTTTTAGTAGGCGCTGATTTATATACAGCATATACATTTTTAGGACTTACAAGTACATCCTACGCAGCAGGAAGTCTTGCATTCTTTGCGATTCCTTACTGTATTTTAGCCTATTTTGTTTCTTACTTTTACCTTCCTAAACTCTGGAAAGTAGCGAATCAATTTAAGCTAACCACACTGGCCGATTATGCGCGGGAGCGTTTTGGCAGTAAACTTCTTTCTTCTATTATTGCTATCGTCGGCGTATTAATGCTCATCCCGTATATTGATTTGCAGTTAGCCGGGATTCAAGATACGCTTCAAGTCGCTGGAACAGGTTATATTAATGTGAAGGTAGTCGTCATTACGTCATTCCTTCTTGTTGCACTTTTTACATTCTTTAGCGGAATCAAAGGCCCTACCTATACAGCCATCATTAAAGATGTTCTCGTATGGGCGATTATGTTATTCCTTGTGATTTCTCTTCCGATTATCCATTTTGGCGGCTGGAGCCCAATGATTGATACACTTGTGAAGGAATCACCGCAATTACTGACGATTCCTACATCTGGCCCTAAAGGCATTCCATGGTTCATGACCGCATCACTTGTTTCTGCCTTGGCATTATTTATGTGGGCTCATGGAGCAACAGGAGTATTCACAGCGAAAAGTGCGGATGCCGTTCGAAAAAATGCCATGTTCTTGCCGTTATATAATGTGGTCTTAATCCTAGTTATTTTCCTTGGTTTTGTGGCTTACCATGTGTTGCCGGCTGGAAGCGATCCGCGTTTTGCCTTTTTAAATCTAATCCAAGTTTCATACGGCGGTATTGGACAAGGGTTAGCTTATTCAACGATTGCCCTAGCATCATTAATTCCATGCTCGATTATGGCGATCGGTGCTTCCAACTTATTTGCAAACAACATTTATCGTGATTTAATCAATCCCAACGTAAAAGGCGCTAAATTAACTCTCGTCACTCGCTCCATGGTATTTGTTGTCATTGGTCTTGCATTATTATTTGGACTGTTATTCCCTACAGCACTAGTATCTTTGCAGCTCTTAGGTGTTTCAGGAATGGTGCAAATTTTCCCAGCGATTGTTGTCAGCTTATTCTGGAAAAATCAAACGAAACAGGCAACAATTATTGGATTACTCGTGGGATTAGCAACAACATTTACAGTATACGGAACAAACAGCTCATTTGGTATTTATGAAGGGTTTTGGGGATTATCAGCCAACTTATTATCCATTATTATTTTGAATCCTTTTTTCGCAGCAAAAGCGAAACATCAAACAAATTCTGTAAAAGAGTATCTGTTTAATCCATCAAAATCTGTAAAATCAAAACTTAGAACAGGAGCATAATGGGGGCGTTTTAGCCCCCAGAGGGTAGCCCTATCAATGCTGAGTTTCATCTTAAAAGTAAGAGGCTTCTTTATTGAAAAATTATGGTAACGTCTTATAGCTAAAAGAGCGGGCACAATCCAAAAAAGGACGAAGCCCCTCTTATTTTTTTTGCTCATTATTTTAACTCTTGCTCGTTCGGAATCCTAGCCGCTATATGCTACGGTCGCATAGATTACATGGTCCTGCAACCGCATTTGAGGTTGCCTGGTGTCCTTTCTTTGAATTTTGCTTTGGTATTGTAAATTCCTGCATTATAAAAAACCTACAAAGAAACATCCTTTGTAGGTTAGTTGGAGATAAGTGATTTGGTTTTTTTAGCTAAACTTTTTATCGTTTCTTGTTCAACCTTTTGCATCTTGTTTATACCTATAAAGTGAACCCGTTAGGATAAATGCTGGTTGTTCGATAACAGTTATACCGCTTTTGTCTCAATCTCTGTCTCTACTTTCACTAATGTTCTAGTAAATGCACTGACCGCGAACATGAAAACAATGTTAACGACAAGGGCCGCTATACCGATATCAAGATCTTTTATAAACGAAGGTGCTTCCGGAAAGAACGTCCCCATAGTTGAACTGGTTATGGTTACATAAGCGACCATGATGACACCGGCTATAATACCTGCAGATGCGCCTGTTTTAGTAACAGGGTTTTTCTTCCATAAGCTGCAAAGCAGTGGAGGGAATAATTGCAGCACAAAGCTGTAAGCCATGATCAGCAAGGCAATAATACTGTTTCCACCGAAAAAAGTGAAAAATAAAGCGATTAGTGCCACAATAGGGACAAACCTACGAGTGTATCGTCCAATTTGCTCATCAGTGGTATTCGGTTTGATCGCTTTATAAATATTTTTCGATAAAATCGTCGAGGCTGTTAGTAATAACATCGAACACGGAACAAGTGCGGTTAAGATACCGGCGGCTCCTATGACTCCGACCACCCATGGATCGAACGTTGCTTTTGCGATTTTAAAGAGAGCTAAATCTGTATCTGCTCCTTGTAAATTTGGAATTTGTAAAAGGGCTGTGAAGCCAATGAATAAAATGAATACTAAAATGATTTGGTAAAGCGGCAAAATAGCAGCATTCTGGCGCAGTGTCCTTTCATTTTTAGATGATAAGCTTGCACCAAAGCATTGCGGCCACATATATTGCCCTAATCCAATCGTTAAACATGTCGAAATATACCAGGATATGCTGTATCCTTCTTTAGGAATTAATAAAAACTCCGGCTTTGCCGCATCCAATGTTTCAAACATCGGCTTTATTCCGCCATAGTAGTGATACGGCAAATAAATACCTAAAAATAGAATCACAACGAGAAGGAGAATGTCTTTTAAAATTGCTGTTGAGGCTGAACCGTGAATACCAGACAATGTCACAAATATCGTGACAGCAACCACCCCAATGCACACCGCTAAATTGGGTGAAATCGCACCATATGAAGTCTCTGATACAATGATTTTAAGTCCTTTTAACTGTAAAACGATATAAGGAATCATTGAAACGACCCCGACAATTGCTACTAATAACCCGAGTGGTTTACTATCATACTTCTTAGCAAAAAAGTCAGATTGAGTAATCACTCGATGCTTTTTGGCATAACGCCAAATGGGAGGCAAAATCCAGAATGGCACAATATAGCAGAAGGCGTTGAAGATATAAATGATAGGGCCTCCCATTCGGTAGGATCCGCCGCTTCCTCCCAGAAACACATACGTTGTAAAAATTTCACCAGCCATTAACACAAACATGGTGATAGAACCAAAATTACGGCCGCCTACGGCCCATTCTTCGAGCTGTTGTCCTTTGCGGGCACGGACACCTAAATAGAAAGCAAGAAGAAGAGTAGCTATGAGAATGAAGATAGCACTATTCATTTAATTCCCTCCTGTCTATCTATTAGAATATTAATAATGTACAAAAATAATGAAGTTAAAACGAGCCAGGCAGTCGCCCAAAAAACAATGAAGGGTAACCCAAATATATACGGCTCGATACGGTTTACAACTGTAAACGCACCAATAATAGGAATTATTGCTAGGATCCAAATTAAAACTTTCACTCAGAAATTCCCCCTCACGAAAAATTAGCATGAATTTTCAGACCTTATATTCTCTGCTTATTTCGATTTATTCGAATTCTATTAGAGTAGAGTATTGATAATATAAAAACAAGTGAGTTTAGCATCATGTTTGAAAACGCTTTAAATTTTCGAACACAAAAATGAAATGGGTATTACATAAAAGACCAATTGAGACCTTTTATGTAATACCTAATACAGCAGATGAATCTATCAGTCTATCAGCTTTTCACATTTTGAGAAAAAACTAAAGATTTCATCAGGTCTACTACACGGTTTCCTACGTCAGACGTAGTAGAAGTTCCATTCATATCAGGTGTCAAAACTTCATCTTCCACCAAAAGTTGTTCAATCGCATCCAACACTAGTTTTCCGTATGCTTCATAGCCGAAAAAGTCGAGCATTTGGCTAGCGGACCAAATAGCGGCAAGCGGATTGGCTATCTGCTGTCCTGCAATATCAGGAGCTGATCCGTGAATCGGCTCAAACATAGACGGAAAGTCTCTTTCGGGATTAATATTCGCTCCGGCAGCAAGCCCTATCCCACCAGCGATCGCCGCACCCAAATCCGTTAAAATATCGCCGAACAAGTTCGATGTCACAACGACTTCAAAGCGTTTTGGATCTTTAATCATCAGCATCGCCGCCGCGTCGACGAGATAAGAAGCCGTTTCGACTTCAGGATATTCTGCGCTCACTTCTTCAAATACCTGGTCCCAGAAAACCATTGAGTAATTAAGGGCGTTTCCTTTAGAAATGCTCGTCAGCGATCTTCCTTCTTTTTTCGCCGTTTCAAACGCGTAACGAATGATTCGCTCCGTGCCTTTACGGGAAAATACACCGTTTTGTAAAACGACTTCGTGTTCCTGCCCTTTAAACAGCCAGTCACCTGCGCCTGAATATTCTCCTTCACTGTTTTCACGAATGAACAGCATATCGATGTCTTCGCGTTTCACATCCACAAGCGGCAAGTGAGCCCCTTTTAACAGCGTCACAGGCCGAATATTAACATACTGATCAAAACTTTTTCGGATTTTTAACAACAAATCCCACAGTGAAATATGGTCCGGGACACCGGGAAATCCGACTGCTCCCAAATAAATCGCGTCAAAATCTTTCAGCTGTTCAATTCCATCATCATCCATCATTTTTCCATTTTTCGCATAAAATTCGCATCCCCATGGATAGTAAGTGAAATTAAATTGGAAACCCGTATCAAGTTCAGCCACTTTTTTTAATACTTTGACCCCTTCATTAATGACTTCAGGGCCAATGCCGTCTCCGGCGATAACTGCTATTTTAAATTGCTTCACAATGATCTCCCTCGTTTATTAGCCTTGGTTCCAAACGACCAATTTCATTTCAGTCATTTCTTCCACAGCATATTTTATTCCTTCACGGCCAGTCCCACTTTCCTTCACACCGCCGTATGGCATTTGGTCGACACGATAGGTCGGCACGTCATTAATAATTACACCGCCCACATGCAATTCCTGTGAAGCGTACAAAGCATTTTTCACATTGTTTGTGTAAATTCCGGCCTGTAATCCGAAGCGAGAATCATTCACTTGCTCAATCGCTTCTTCAACTGAACTCACTTTGTTTACAACGACAACCGGTGCAAATGCTTCCTGACAAGAAACTTTTAACGAATGGTCCGCATCTGTAATAATTGTTGGCTCAAGAACGCCATCTTGAAGTTTGCCGCCCGCAGCTATCGTTGCATCGCTGCTTTTGGTTTCTTCGATCCAGCCCAGTACACGTTCAGCTTCCTCTTTAGAGATTAAAGCGGAAATATATGTGTCCGAATCAAGCGGGTCGCCAAGTTTCAGTTTCTTCGCTGCTTCAGTGAACTTCGCAACAAATTCTTCATACACATCTTCATGAGCATACACACGCTGCAGGGAAATACAAACTTGCCCTTGGTTAGAGAACGCGCCCATGATGCAGCGGTCAATAATTTGATCGATGTCAATATCTTTGTCGATAATTAGTGCCGAGTTTGAACCGAGTTCAAGTGTCGTCTTCTTCAAGCCTGCCTTGTTTCGGATGCCTATGCCGACGCCCGGGCTACCTGTGAATGTGACCATGCTTACACGGTCGTCTTCCACAATCGCGTCCCCGACCGTGCTGCCGGGACCTGTTACTACATTTAAAGCGCCCGCTGGAAGACCTGCTTCTTCAAAAATTTCCGCGATTAAGAGTGCGGACAAAGGAGTTTGCGACGCTGGCTTCAAGACAATAGAATTACCGGCAGCTATAGCCGGCCCGACTTTATGAGCAACAAGGTTCATCGGGAAGTTAAACGGCGTGATCGCTCCAATGACCCCAATCGGCTCTCTTAACGTGTAACCAATTCTTCCGGCGCCGCCAACTGCTGCGTCAAAAGGAATCGTTTCACCGTGAATTCTTTTTGCTTCTTCAGCCGCAAACTTATACGTTTCAATCGTTCTAGCCACTTCCGCTTTCGCGAACATAATTGGTTTAGCTGATTCACGAGAAATGACTTCAGCCGCTTCGGCCGCTTTCTCTTTTAATAGCGCCACAACGTTTTCCAAAATCTCCGCCCGCTGATACGCCGGCATTTTTGCCATTACTCCGCGTGCGTTGTAGGCAGCAGCAATTGCCTGTACAGTTAGTTCTTTATCCGCCATCGCAATTTGAGCGATTTCTTCCCCAGAATAAGGGGAGTATAAAGGAGCATATTTCGCTGTTTCTACTTTTTCGCCATTGATCATCAGAAAATGCTTCTTCGCTTTTACTTCATTCGCTAAATTACTCATTGAGGGCCTCCAATACCATTTCATGAAATTGTACAATTGCTTTTTCTGAAGACGCATACCTTCCTTTGTTAAATGCACGAGAGCGGAAACCGATTTGCTCTAACTCTACAAGTTCTACATCTTCCTGGCGCACTTGTTCAGCAAAAGTAACTAAGTCTTTTTCTTCCTGAGTCAAATTCTCATCACGGAAATAATAAGTGTAAACAGCCAAAGTTGTTTCATGATCAATCGGCACCATTTGAATCGTCGCCATATTGCCGGGACCCGGATAAATTGTCAGCATCAGGTTTGGCCATAGCCAGAAGAAAGATCCGCCTTGCATTTCTGCCTGATTTAAATCGACTGACCCATAATTTTTATCAGGTTTAACCATTGAGCCTTGAAGTGAATAATTTTCACATGTAATGATTTGATAATCATCCATGTCAAGGGCGGCAACGAAACTTGGGTGTGCTACATGGCAGTGGTCACACTCTAAATAATTGTCAATAAACGCTTTCCAGTTCGCTTTAATCACTCGTGTTTTTTGGTTTGTTCGTTTTAACTCACTTAAAAACGGATATTTGCTCAAGCGATCGAAGAAATCGCCGTAAGATTCGCTAAGCGGCTTCGCGTTATCGTCCAAGTTAACAAAGATTAAAGATTCCAAGATTTCCATGCGGACTGAGCGTAGACAAGCGTCTTGTACACAAGCTGCATCTTCACCTTTAAAGTTAGGTGCTTTGTTTAATTGCCCATCTAATTTAAATGTCCAGCCATGGTAGGCGCATTGTAAAATTTTCTTCTTACCTGACTCACTTTTTTCAAGCTTTGTTGCACGGTGCGGACAGACGTTATAAAAAGCGCGAATGACTTCATCCTGCCCACGAGTCACTATAATCGGCTCGTTAGCTACTTCAGTCGTAAAGAAAGCACCTACTTTTTCTAACTGACTGACATGCCCCACTAGCTGCCAAGATTTAGAGAAAACAAGATCTATTTCTTTTTCAAGTACTTTCGGATCTGTGTATTTGTCATAAGTCAATGTTCTTTCAAATGTTCGATTGGATGCATTTTCTACTGTGTTATAAGCCATAGTTCATTCTCCTCCGTAAATAAATGATGATTGCCTACATGCTTTGCCGCCTGTCAATTGTATATATGCAATTCGTGTGCCAAGTTAAAAAAACTGTATGAATACACAAAAAATTTTGACTTTTACTAAAAACGCTTTCATATTGAGTTATAATTGACTCAATATGGTCAAATTTTTGTCAAAATTAACTCATTACTTGTGAAGAGAGAGGATCATTCTATGAAAAGTCCTGAGGCAACTGGCAATATTGAGATGACGCTGCAAACTCTTTTAAAAATTCTCGATCATTCCTCCGATGAAATTTTTGTCCTTGACGGCGAGAAGCGGATTCTATATGTTAACCAGGCCTGTGAGCGCCATTATGGGCTGAAGCCGAGTGATGTCATCGGCAAATACAATGTCGAATTATTTGAAAAAGGCTACTGGAAACCGTCGATCGTGCCAGAAGTGTATAAAAGAAAAAAGCCTTGCTACATGAGGCAGCAGACGTATATCGGGGCTGAACTGATGACGTCGGCGATTCCCATCTTAAATGATGAGGGGGAAATCGAACTTGTCGTCACTACATCGACCGAATTACAGACATATAAAATGGGAAAAGCGGTTGGAACGAGCAATGAGTCAAAAACCACTCAAGAGGAGGAAGGTGGCCAGTTCATTACGAACAGCAGCAAGATCAACCGAATCTTGACTTTTTGCGAAAAAGTAGCGCCGACAGATTCCACGATTTTAATCCAAGGAGAATCAGGAACAGGAAAAGGCGTACTCGCCCATTACATCCACCGGATCAGCAAGCGGAAAAACGGCCCGTTCCTGACGATTAACTGTGCGGCCATACCGGAAGAGCTGCTCGAATCGGAACTATTCGGCTATTCAAAAGGGGCGTTTACCGGAGCAAACAAAACCGGAAAACCGGGATTGATCGAAGCTGCGAACTGCGGCACGGTTTTTCTTGATGAAATCGGAGAAATGCCACTCGCCCTGCAGGCAAAGCTTTTACAAGTAATCCAGGATAAACAATTCATTCCCATCGGCAGCAGCGAAATGAAAAAAGTCGATATCCGCATCATCGCCGCAACAAACCGGGACTTAATTGAAATGGTCAATGACAAACGATTCCGGGAAGATTTATTTTACCGGCTGAATGTGATCGACATTTACCTGCCGCCGCTGCGGGAGCGCAAAGAAGATATCATTCCGCTCACGTACAACTTTTTACATCAATTCAATAAAAAATACCATGACAACAAAGTTATCTCGGAAGAATGTATGAATATATTAATCCATTATTCATGGCCAGGAAATGTACGCCAGCTCGAAAACTTGATTGAACGGTTAGTCGTCATTAGCGACTCAATTATCCAGGTGGCCGACTTGCCTGATATGATCACCGACAACGTGGAACAAGTCACCCAGCTCGCTCTCCCCACTTCACTCGATAAAGCAATTGACGAAACGAAGCGGTTCTTAATCAGAAGAGCTTACCAAACCTACAAATCGTCCAGGAAAGTCGCGAAAGACCTCGGGATTAGCCAGTCGAAAGCCTCGAAACTAATCCGGGAGTACTGCGAGGACCTGATGAATACCTGAGCGTCTTGGACTTTCTTAGATTGGACTTGTAGGCGGTCATCCCTTTCTACATGTTCAATCGCACACAAAAAGACACCGTAATTAGCACGGCGTTTTTTTGTGTATTTATTATAATTTCTTATTTTAGTAAAGCCCCTGTTACTAATCATTTAATCCCTTTCCATTGAGAATTTGCTGCATATATTTTTCAACCCTTGACTCTCGAGTTTTGGATTGTTTGGGTTGAGAAAAATAAAGTATGTATGCTCTTTGCCGTCCCGGCGTCAATGCTTCAAAAGCAGTTTTCAAGGCAGGGATTTCATCGAATTTATTTTGAAATTCTTCAGGAATTATAAATTCTGTATTCTTTTTAAAATTCACTTCCAAACCGGCTTTTTCCACTTCAATGGCTTCATAAATATAATCTTTCAAGATGGTTTCTATTTCAACTATTTCTTGAACATTCGTGAACCGAATCTGGCGTGCCGCCTGTACATTCTCCGTTTGCTGGATTAGAATCCCATGGGCATCCTTTAACAAGGCACCTTTGTGAAACAGAAGCGCACAATATTCTTTAAATCCATGTATTAAAACTATGTTTTTTTTCTCAAACGTGTAACAAGGATGCATCCACTTAAATTCTTCGGTCAGCTCACAGTCAAGAACGATATTTCTCAACTTCTCATATTCTTCCTTCCACTTTTTAGCTTTACTTAAAAATTCATCAACCTTAGGATTCATTCTACTATTTGTCATCAAGAAACACCCTCTTCAATTTTTCAATCAGCTAACAATCAAGAATGATCATTCTCAATTTCTCCAATTCTTAAGAAAAAATAACATCCTATCTTGGACTTTTAATGTTTTGGTTTTATTCTACTTTAACTTTTATACTATCAAAGGCATTGTATCCATAGCCCTTTCTGTTCCAAAATGGTTCTGAAGGTTGAACATTCCCTTGAGAATCAGTTGCTTTTGATTTTATCGTGTATTCACCTTTTTTTAGTGCCTCCCATTTATAATTCCAATGAACCCATGAGTATTTTTCGGATGGAGAATTTAGTTGACAGGGATCCCAAGTTTGACCACCATCTAAACTAATTTCTACTTTTGTTATCTTTCCTTCTCCTGTCCGTGCAATTCCTTTAATTTCATAAATTCCTGTATGCAATAATTGTCTATCTAAAGGATATTGTATGGTGGAGTTAACATTGGCCGCAGTGACGGAAAACTTTCCTGCATCGTTTTCTTTGTTTGGGTAATAAACGTAATCAACTACTTGAAAGGGACCTTTAAATTCCTTGTCAATCACAGTAATTTTTTTAATCCATTTTACAGAAGCCATTGCATACCATCCAGGAACAATCAATCTCAGGGGAAAACCATGCTTGAATGGGATGGGTTGATGATTATATTCATAAGCAATAAGGATATCTGGTTCAAGGGCTTTTTTAATGGGTAAACTTCTTGAAAAATTAACAATTTGGTTGGAATCAGGTCTTTCTCCATAATCATAGCCTTCAAAAACAATTTCTTTTGCAGTATCAATCAAACCAGTGTGCTCTAGTAAGGTCCTTAATGAAACACCTTTCCAAATTCCTTGACTGATTGCACCTTTTCCAAATTGTTCACCAAATACCTTTGGTTGAAATAACTCACGCTTATCTCCAGCACACTCTAAAACAACTTTTATAGTTTTCGATGGCAATGAGTAAATTTCCTGTAAAGAAAATATTTTTGGGGTATGCACCAGTCCATCAATTGGGAGAAGATAAAAGGATGATGTAAAGTGAGGGTAAGAAAAATGGTTTCTTCTGTAAAATAATTTTCCATCCACAATATCGCTATTTAAAAAATGTATAGGTGTTTCCTGATTTTCAGGGAATAAAGTCTTTGTAATTAGGTAGGGTTTTACCTGGGGATGGTCAAAATTTTTCAAGTAAATACCTCCTTAAAAATTGCTTTGCTATTTAATGCATATGTAATCGGTGGTTTATTATTCAAATTCCCTCTTATTAAATTAAAATCTGTTTTTTAATATGGATAAAAAACAACAAACTTTGCGAAAATATCGTATAAAAAAATAAAAAACACAACAGTTCGTTGTGTTCAATTCATCTATCGAAGTCGGTCCAATAAGAAACCGCCTTTAAATCTTCTTGGCTCATATGAAATAATAAACGCACTAGGTTCAAACATTTCCACAGTTGCAATTAGTTCATTTTCTCTATTTCTCTTTGTCAATATTTCCATTCGATAACGTTCACTGTCTCGGCCTTCACCCGTATATAAAGTAACGCCGAAGCCATTTTGTCGTAATGTGTCTATCAAATTACTATTTTTTTCTTGTGTATTAACCGTTACGTTTATATAACCAATAGCTATTTTTTGTTCCAATTTCGTCCCAAGGATAATTCCTAAGCCGAAGCCAACTGCATAAACAACCATTGATACAAAACTTTGATCTCCACCAAATACGAGAGAAAGGCCAAAAACATAAATTAACATTTCTGCAATACCTAATATCGATGCTAACACGGTTATATTTTTAACCAAAAAGATTGTTCGTAGCGTGTATATAGGTACATAAATCAGTTGTAACAGCAAAATCAAAAGAATCTCTTTCACTTTGGCACCTCTATCGTCATATTTAAAGTACTCTTTATTTTATCTTTTTTAATCTAAATAAAATAGTGTTATTCTTCCTTTAAAAGGAAAGAAGATATTTAACGTTTCTACTACCAAAAATTTTAATCTATTAGCCGTCTCCTTAATTCCAGAAACGGCTTTCCAGCATCAGGGGACAGAGCGACACCGTACAGTGCATGGGATTATCACAAGTTCACTTTGCAGGAATTCAAGACCGACAAACCTAAAGTGGTGGATTTGCAGCAATTTGATATGTATTTTGGTGATGAAGCCAACGAAATCGTTCAATCTGAGGATGAATCCAACCGGGTTCCGGCAGCGGAAGAACAGTGGATATTAATGGGTTTTGATATATCTCTATATTTCCTGACCGGAAGAACCCTTGATGGCCACTGATCTTATTGAGAGCAATTATAATTTCTTTACAACGAGCGGGCTGAAAATCACCCCACTTGCAACCGCATCATTTTTATACCAGCTCGCAGGACTGGATGAATACGATGTTAATTTATACCCAAGTGCATCATCAGAAGTATGGTATGGAATTCTTGTCAAAAAGACAGCCGGCCTTGGTCGGCACTGTAAAAGTGTACAGTGGCTGGACAGCTGTTTCAAGTGCAAGGCCGTAAAAGAGAAAGCAAAAAGCCTGGTATTGGCAGCCAGGCTTTTTTTACGGTCTAAAAATGCAAGTAAACCACCAGCACGAGTTATAAGTGCAAGTGCTGAAATAAGGCCGCCATTGGCAGCTCGATTTCAAGTAATGGAAGCTATCCAAAATCCATTCTTCAAGTGGAAGTTCCATTCAATCCTTTTAATCTCAGGATCCCGTATCTAATTTGCCCATTGTTTCAGAACTTGTTCTTGTGCCATACGATAAACTTCTTCTTCTGTTTGGTCTTTGGTAGCTATTACGTTGGTTTGATAGACTTTACCTTTATGTGTTACATAGATTGTATACTTGTACATTTTGTTCTATCTCCTTTATTTAATTCTAACTTTTTGTTCATTCCACTTCTGTAATAAATCAAAGTTCATTTAGTTATGCCTAAAAAATGTTTTTTAACTTTTTTATATTTTACAAATAAAACGAAAGTGATTAAAGCTAAATAAAAGGTCAAGATTTGACAAATTCTCCACTTAACAAAAATGAATATACTCACTAGCAACGGTAATGACTGGAAAAGTCAATAAAATCAACAAACTTTATAAGATTCTAATCTCTTATGTATTTTTTTACACTTCTTAGAATGCAGAAAAATGTCGAAACATATAAACTAAAAAAGGCTGGCTCCTTATACCGATCTTAAATTACACTTTTGTTTTAATCTTTGAAACTAAATAGCCCCAAAGTAAAAAACCCACCTTAGATAAGATGGATCTTACTTATTTATTAAACTAACGCTTCTTATTTATTAATAGTTGTGAGCTACTCTCACTGAAATGGAACTTGTAGCAGTTAAGCCATCCCTGGCTATGACAATCTATGATTGATCTAAAGAATACTGCTTCTTGAAGTAATTCTTGTATTCCCCACTAATAATTTGCTCCCACCACCACTTGTTATCCACATACCATTCAATCGTTTGAGCGACTCCCGTTTCGAATGTGTAAGTTGGTTTCCACCCTAGCTTCTCCAACTTCGTAGGGTCAATAGCGTAGCGCTTATCATGACCTAAACGGTCAGGGACAAATTCAATGAACTCTTCCGATTTTCCTAACGTGGTAATAATCGTTTTTACCACCTCTAAATTTGTCCGCTCGTTGTGCCCGCCTATGTTATAGACTTCCCCAGTAACACCCTCATGCAAAACAAGGTCTAGTGCTGCACAATGATCATGTACATGCAGCCAATCACGGATATTCTTTCCGTCACCATAAACAGGTACCTTCTGATTATTTACTACGCGAGAAATTGTTAATGGGATCAATTTCTCTGGAAAATGGAAGGGACCATAGTTATTGGAACAACGTGTAATATTGACTGGCAGTCCAAATGTTTCGTGATAAGCACGAACCAAGAAATCAGAGGAGGCTTTACTAGCACTGTATGGACTATTGGGCTGTAACGGCGTCTCTTCTGTAAACAATGTCGATGAATCCAGCTCTAACTCACCGTATACCTCATCTGTTGATACATGAACAAACTTGGTGACTTCTATTTGTTTGGCGGCATCAAGTAACACTTGCGTCCCCAACACATTCGTCCGAACAAATATTTCTGGGTCCGTAATCGAGCGATCGACATGGCTCTCTGCGGCGAAGTGGACCACATAATCAAACTTTTCTTTTTCAAAAAGCGGTAGAATGGCTTCGCGATCAGCAATATCGGCTTTCATAAAATGATAGTTTTCCATCTTTTCGATCTCACGGTGCTTGGTTAGATCGCCCGCATAGGTTAACCCATCTAAATTATAAATACCATACTGAGGGTATTTGTTTATCATATGTTGGACAAAGTTTCCACCAATGAATCCGGCTCCACCTGTTACAAGAAGCTTTTTCCCTTGCATTACTCCACCTCTTGCTTTAACGCTTTTAAGTACTGCTCTAAGGATTCCTGCCAAGACGGCAATGGAATAAATCCATTGTCCAGTAGCTTTTGCTTCGACATTCGGGAATTCATGGGTCGGACTGCCCTGGTCGAATATTCCTCGGTTTTAATGGAATGAACTTTTACTATTTTGCCTGCTTTGTGAAAAATTTCTTCAGCAAATTCAGCCCAACTGCAGAATCCCTCATTCGTGGCATGATAAATTCCATATCGATCCGTTTGAATCATATCAATTAATAAACGTGACAAATCCAAGCTATTCGTTGGCGAACCCACTTGATCTCCCACCACATGTAGTCCATTTTTAGTTTCAGACAATCGCATCATTGTTTTCACAAAATTATTCCCGTTTAGTCCAAAAACCCATGATATCCGGACGATGAACCAATCGGATAAGATCGTTTGGACAATTTTCTCCGCTTCATATTTGGTCTGACCGTAATAACCGACGGGGTTGGGCTCGCTCGTTTCGTCAAAAGGTACTTCACCCAATCCATCAAAAACATAATCTGTACTGATATACATAAATTTAGCCCTTAGTTCCTTGGCGGCGCAGGCTAAATACTTGGTCCCATCGACATTCACCTTCCAGCAATTTTCTTGATCATCCTCTGCTTGATCAACCGCCGTATAGGCAGCACAATGGATTATCGCATCCGGATTGATTTCTTTTACAACCTTGGAAACAGAACGTTCATCTGTTATGTCCAGATCTTTTGACCCCACGCCAACCATTTCAATACTGCGCCTCGCCCCTTCACGAACCACATCAAAACCGAGCTGTCCTGAAAAACCCGTCACTAGAATTTTCATCGTTTATTCTCCAAATTAAAAATTATTTTCTGCATCTGCTAGTAGCGGAGCCAGTTCATCTTTTGTTGATAGTATCGGAGTCATCTCAACTGGCCATTCAATCCCAATGGTTGGATCGTTCCAGATGATGCCCCGGTCACATTCAGGTGCATACAAGTGGTCTACTTTATATTGAACTTCTACATCATCGGTCAACGTCAGAAATCCGTGTGCAAACCCCTTAGGAATCAATAATTGACGTTTATTTTCCGCACTTAACTCGATTCCAAACCACTTTCCATACGGTTGGCTTCTTTTACGAAGATCGACGGCCACATCAAATATCGCCCCTTTGGTACAGCGAACGAGCTTGGTTTGCGCTTTTGGATGTAATTGATAATGCAATCCCCGTAATGTCCCTTTGGCTGCCGAGAATGATTGGTTATCTTGAACAAATTTCACAACGATTCCTGCTTCTTGAAGCCTTGCCTCGCTATAGGTCTCCATAAACCAACCACGATGATCGCCAAAAAGTTTTGGCTCGATAATCATTACCCCTGGCAGGGAAGTCTCAATCACATTCAACCTATCACCTCTTTTAATACTTGATGCTGCCATTGGCTACTTTTAATAGATATTGGCCATAACCCGTTTTGGAAAATTTCTCACCTGATTCAATTAATCTATCAATATCAATCCAGCCATTGATATAGGCGATCTCTTCGGGTGCCGCGATTTTAATTCCTTGATGATCCTCAATTGTTTTTACAAAATTAGTGGCTTCCACTAAACTTTGATGTGTTCCCGTATCCATCCACGTAAAACCTCGACCAAGCAGCTCAACCTCAAGTTCTTCCATCCGTAAATATCGATCATTTACAGTGGTAATCTCTAACTCACCTCGTGCCGAAGGTCTGACACTTTTGGCAATATCCACAATTCGATTGTCGTAAAAGTACAATCCCGTGATCGCATAATTTGATTTTGGTACCTGCGGTTTTTCTTCGACGCTTAATACTTTTCCATTTTCATTAAATTCCACTACACCAAAACGCTCTGGATTTTGCACATGGTAACCAAAAATGGTTGCCCCACTCTCCTTTTGAGCCGCACGTTGGAGAATTTTTCGCATCCCACTGCCGTAGAAAATATTGTCTCCTAAAATCATCGCGACAGAATCATCGCCAATAAACTCTTCCCCAATTAAAAAAGCCTGGGCTAATCCATCTGGGCTCTCCTGGATTTTATATTCTAGATGTATTCCAAACTGTGATCCATCTCCGAGCAGCGCCTCGAAACGCGGGGTATCCTCTGGAGTTGAAATAATCAGAATATCACGAATCCCTGCAAGCATTAAGGTGGAAAGCGGATAATAGACCATCGGCTTATCATAAATGGGTAATAATTGTTTACTGGTGACCATCGTTAACGGATATAAGCGTGTCCCGCTTCCACCTGCTAGAATAATAGCTTTCATCGTAACCTCCATTCCGGGTCGTTATGGAAGGAATTTTGGTTTGGGCTGCCTATCGGGTTTCATTCCTTTATGTATATATGCTTATTTTGTAGTTCACGAAATATTCCACCGCTACATACGAACAGGAATGTTCGATGTTTTAATTAACGCTGGTAAAAATAAAGAGCCCGATTTCTACGTTGGCAATCGAGCTTAATTTCAGGATAACTGGGAATCTGATAATGATGGACTCGATGACACAAGAATGCCAATGATTTCCCATAAATTATGATTGAATAGATGATTTAAAAACTGTAAAATTAATAGAATTGATTTTGCCAATGCATCGGAGGAAATTATGAAAAAGAAGAATAGACGCAAATGGAAGATTGCCGGCTTTAGCATATTGGGGATTATTTTACTCATCGTTGCGGGCCTTGGATATGAATACTATAAGATACAGCCGACAAATCATTTTTCCACGGTGCCTGTGGTAAGTTCAGGAAAAACGGGCGATACCACATCAACAAGTGAATCTGTCGAGGTAAAAGAACCCGTTTTTAACCTGTTATTGATCGGGTCCGATGAACGGAAAGGTCAAAATGTAGGTCACTCGGATTCGATGATGTTGGTCCATGTCGATTTAACAAAACATCAATATGATGCGATTAGCATTCCACGTGATACCCGCGTTCATTTAGATGGGTACGGCTATACCAAACTAACAAGTGTTCAATATATTATGCAGGCCACAAAAGGCGCCCAAAAAGGAGTAGAAGCAGCAGTCAATGCAGTCGCTGAATTAACGGGAACTCCGATCAATTACTATGTCGAAACCAATTATGGCGGCTTTCAAGCAATGGTTGATGCCGTCGATGGCATTGAGATGAGCGTACCATTTGATGTGAAATTAACACATCCTTGGTATGGTGAAAACAAGGATAAAGTGATAAGTGCTGGAACCCATTCCTTTGACGGAAAAATGGTAGCTGAGGTTGTACACGAGCGCTATTCCCTCGCAAGTGGTGAATATGGTCGTCAAAAGTTACAAGAGGAAGCGCTAAAAGGAATTGCAAAGAAAGCCTTAAGTCCAAATAATATCACCAACTTGCCTTCTTTAGTGAAATCCATTCCCGACTTGGTGGTTGCGACCAATATGTCTACACAAGATATGTTAAGCCTTGGACTAGCAGCGAAAGATTTCGACCCCAACACCCAGTTGGAATACCACCAAATTCCCGGTGAAGGAAAAAGAATGTACGATGATATCTTAAAAGCAAATAACTACCAGCTAGTGATTAATCAGGACAAAATCAAAGATCTAGTAGCTCAGAACTTCTAAATAGAATGGTAACTCTATTAAGCCAAATGATGATAAAGTATCATTTGGCTTTTTTTCGCTTTGGAGCGGGGAGATGACTCTATTAAAAATAGGCTTTGGCAAAGAAGTCAGTCACGTTAAGTGGTTCTACGTTACCCAAAACCTTGGAATTTCTTGAGTTCAGTCACGTAGAGTGGTTCTACGTGACCCAACACGTTGGAATTTATTGAGTTCAGTCACGTAGGGTGGTTCTACGTGACCTAAAACGTCCGAAAATTTTCATTACAGTCACGTAGAGCTACTAGGCGACGGAAATGTGATTGAATCTCTGATCGCCTGACTTAAAAATAAAAAACAACCCCTAAAAAGACGGGATTGTTCTAGAAAACGCTTTCAATTTATTGATGTGTTTCGATTAACTGGTCTCCTCTTTTCGCTGCAACCATTAGACTCATAATCAAAAGCATAGAGAACGATCCAACAAATAGGCCTGCAATAAATATAAACATAGTATTACCTCCTAGAGTGTGTTTGATAATTCGTAGTAAGGTGTTCAATCATATTCGGTAACTGGCTAGCATAGTTGTGAAAACCTTAGCCCCTCTAGTTTTGCGACACCATCTTTCAATGGGAGTGCCCTTTCGTACGAACTATGTGTTTATTTTCATATTATACCATCTATTACTAGGATTTAATAGCCCTATAAACCTATTTAATATGATAATAAAGTGACGCAACGACAGTCTTACATCCATTTGCACTTCACCACATTTATTGTCGAAATATTTTTTCAATTTTCGCGCATTTCTACGTTTTTCCCTAACAGTGTTTGGGTATCATAAAGGAAACAATCTGAAAACTTACACCCCCTAGGGGAAGGACTATTTGAGATCCCAATTATTGAAAACGTTACCAACAAAACTCGAAAACCATAAATGTTTATCTATGTCGATCATAGGAGTGGATTTCATGGACAAGCAGGGGAATCTATTAATTGGATTAATTTGGGGTACATCACTTAGTGTTCCGTTATGGATTGCGTTTTTCGGTTGGATCAAAGTAATCACTCATTTTATTTTCTAATGGGATAAGAACTCAACATAATCTGTTTGTTGTCATTGGTCTTGCTTTATTATTTGGACTGTTATTCCCTACAGCATTAGTATCTTTGCAGCTTTTAGGTGTTTCAGGAATGGTTCAAATATTCCCTGCGATTGTTGTCAGCTTATTCTGGAAAAATCAAACGAAAGAGGCAACAACCATTGGATTGCTTGTTGGGTTGGCAACAACATTTACAGTGTACGGAACAAACAGCTCGCATGGAATTTACGAAGGGTTTTGGGGATTATCAGCCAACTTCTTAACCATTATTATTTTAAATCCTTTTTTCACAGCAAAAGCGAAACATCAATCAAATTCTGTAAAAGAGTATCTGTTTAATCCTTCAAAGTCTGTACAATCAAAACATAGAAAAGGCGCATAATGGGGCGGTTTTAGGCCCAGAGTGCCTATCAATGAGTTTGGAGAAATGCATAAAAAAAGCCCTGGGAGAGGTTATACTCACCAGGGCATTTTTCCATTTAAAATCCTCGACTTAAACTAACACTGCTGATGCTGTGTTTTTTTGTTAAAAACATAATGGTTCAAGAAATAAACTGATAAATAAAAGACTACATAAATAGTAAGAAAGAAAGATACATAAAAATTATAAAAATTAAGAAAGAAAAGAGGATGGATACAAATGTAATAGAGTGACTAGAAGGAATAAAAATACCTTCTTGAATTTCTTTTCTTTTCCTTGAATATTGAATGGTTGACATCACACCAGTTATAATCCCAACAATACATGCAAATATACCCAGAAAAATAGCCACAATATTAATTAAATGATTCGCGCTTATTTTGATGGTAAAATGCAACGAAGTAGTCAAAAAGCCAACCCCAGTAATAGAGACGGCTGTTCTAATCCATGCTAGGTAAGTTCTTTCATTTGCTAAATGTTGCTGTGCATATTTCTCACTGTCTTCGGATTGCTCTTTTATTTTTCGTAAAACTTCCATAAATAGCTGATCCCCTTTTTATAAGTCAAAATAAATAAATTTTACTGCCGAAAGGAATAGTTTAATATAATACAGCGACTAGCATAGTTCTACATAAACAGTAAATCCATACTAGTAGCCGTATCTAGTTACCTAGCAATTACCAACTAATGAGTTGTTTTTGGTATTAAACGTTTCCAAGATTTCATTTAGCATATCCTCATTACATTTAGCAGGATTAAATGCAATTAATGCACGTAACGGCATAAACTTCATCATTGCTACCATCATTTCATAGCTCTCTTCCCCCTCAGATACATTCAATAGAGGGTTATCTTGATAGATCTTAGTAAGAAATTGCTGGACAAGCGGAGCAATATTTGGATCAGCTAAAGAGGATTAAATTTTGAAAAACTCTGCAGCTCTTTTATAAATATTCTCTTCTTTCGGTTCTTCAAATGCTTCCGGGTGCCTCTCCTTTAGTTCAGGAATAGCCCAACCTCGTCCTGTTTCTTCTAAGTGTTTTACATACTTTTTTAAATCCTTGGATTGAGCATGGTATGGTCCACCCTCTTTGATGACGGTCCATAAAGGATCAACATCAAACGGCATCGATTTCATCATCTTATCATGCCATTGATTGAGATAATAGACGGCATCCTTGCAAACGCCTGGCTCTACTTTTGCCAAGTTATATTGTTCATTTGGATCATTTTGAAGATCAAATAACATTTCCTCATCAAATAAATGAAATCCATCATGGTACGTTCGAATGTATAGCCAATTATCAAAACGAACGCTTCGTTGGCACACATGGGCACATTGAGAAATGACTAAATAGTCTCTTCCACTCTCTTGACCTCTTGTTAATACTGAGGCATAGCTTGTACCATCCCAGCTTGGTTTTATATCTTTTCCAATTAATTCAGCCAGTGTTGGCAATAAATCAAGGTGGTAATGTAATCCGTGATCTACATGTCCCTGTTTCATACCAGGCCAGCGGACTATCATGGGAATTCGGCATGTTGCATTATCAGCAGTTCCATGTTCACCATATATACCAAGTTCTCCTAAGTTTTCTCCATGGTCCGCTGTAATAAGAATGATCAGATCATCCATGACTCCTTGTTCCTCAAGAGCCTTGAAAATTTGACCAATATTATTATCCATGTGGCGTACACCGCAATCATATCCATCAATCACCTCACGTAAACCGTTCATGTCCGAAATCTCTCCTGGATAACGAGGATATTTTGAAGATGCTAAATTATCATACATATTCAAATCATGAGCGCTATGAGGACCAACTTTTTGCCTGTGATTTTCAAAGACTTCCTGTGTAATCCAATCTGGCAATGGATCGTTTTCAAACGGGTTACCAAAGCTCTCAGGTGCTCGGTAAGGTGTATGTGGATCCCAATAATTCACATATAACATCCAGTTATCTTCTTCGGCGTTATCCTTCACCCACTTTAAGACTTTCGGTGTCACTTCTTCTGCCGATTCCATACCGAATTTTCCTGTATTATGTACTTCATTGAATCCGGCATAAAAAGTCCAAGCGGAGTGTCTTTCTGGGAAAGGGCTTACGAGTGTTGTTTTTAATCCTGCTGAACGGAAGAAAGAGGGTAAACTTTCGAACGTATGAAGATCAGAGAACGATCGACTAGCTCCTTCTTGCCGCACATAAGCTGCGGTTCCCCCATGTCCGACAGCTCCCGTATGAATACCGAAGCGCCCGGTCATTAATGCCGTACGGGATGGAAAGCATGGAGCATCTGAAGTGTAATAATTTGTAAATCGAACACCCTCATCCGCGATTTTGTCAATGTTAGGAGAGGTATTCCGGTTATATCCGTAACACCCTAAATGATCTGGTCGTAATGAATCTAAATCTAAAATGAGCATTCTCATACTTAAAACATCCTCTCTTTATATATCATGTTATATTTATGCGTCAGCCGCACAGCGAAATCCAATATTTCCTGTTGAACTATCTGGAGTATTGGAGCTACGGGCAGCAACTCGGTAACGATTGCAGTACGATTGATGGCAAAGGTAAGAGCCACCACGTGTAACTCTTGCTTTACCGCTGGATGGTCCCTTCGGATTCTCACTTGTTCCATCCAGATAAGACGTCGGACTAAACCAATCTGAGCACCATTCCCATACATTCCCAGATACATTATATAACCCATATCCATTGGCAGGAAAAGATTTTGCCGGAGCAGTACCCTGGTATCCATCCTTCCCTGTGTTCTTTTCTGGAAAAGTCCCTTGCCAAATATTGCACATGTGTTTACCACCAGGATTCAAGCGATCTCCCCAAGGATATCTCTTTTGTATGAGTCCCCCGCGAGCTGCATACTCCCATTCCGCTTCCGTGGGTAATCGTTTCCCCGACCACTGGCAGTAGGCAAGCGCATCATTCCAGGACACATGGACAACTGGATGATCCATTCGACTGAGAATCGTTGAATTAGGTCCCTCCGGTTCCTTCCAACAAGCGCCTTTAACAGCCCACCACCATGGGGCATTTTGTACAACATCTGTCACCGTCTCCGCCACTTGTTTTGAAACAAAACCGGAAAATACGAACGACCATCCGTATAGTTCAGCTTCCGTCTTGTATCCTGTATCTGTAATGAATTCCAAAAATTCAGAATTCTTAACCGTACATGGATCGATATAAAATGGATTCACCTTTACATTTCGAACAGGACCTTCTCCATCTTTGGGAAATCCTTCATTACTATTTGTTCCCATTAAGAATTCCTCACCAGAAAGGTAAATCATCTCTTCCGTTACAGACCTGTCACGCTTTTCCATCGTATCATGTTGTTGTGTAACCACCATTTTGTCGAGCGTTTTTGGTCTGCTTGCACAACAACATGAGGGTTTCTTTTCATTTGACATTTGTTTCACCTTTTTCCTGCTATTTAATGCAAATGATTTTTAAAAACCATTTCATGTTTTTGTGAATTGAATTAATTAAACAGCCACTTTACTATGTTTTTCTTCTAAATCTTGAATCATTTTTGCTTCTTCTTTCTCTAATCGGTAGAACAGGACTGCAACAATTCCGATAATGTAACAAATTAGTGGAATCCACACAAAGTTGAATTCAATGGCAAATAATGCAGACGAGCTTTGTTGTTGGTTTGCTACATACCCACCTAGTGACATGATCCATGCTGCAATTGCTCCTCCGAGTCCCATTCCAAATTTTACACCAAAGGTGGAGGCAGCCATCAATAGTCCTTGTGCTCTTACACCAGATTTCCATTCCCCATAATCTACCGTATCGGCAATCATAGCAAATTTTAATCCAGCCACTAATCCTAGTCCTAAGATACTTAACACTCTTCCTATAACAATCAAAGGGATTGTTAATGCTTCTGAGCCAAAATAAACCACTATTTGACCAATGATGGCAATACTAAATCCTAAAAGCAACGTATTTCGTTTCCCTAATTGTTTTGCAAAAAATGGGACTGCGATGATCCCAGCAATGGTTAAAACTGATAATCCATTTAACAATGGAATCAAATCTACTCGTTTAAGATTATAGGTAAAAAAGTAAATGGTAGATTGGGCTGCAGTAATAATAGAAATAAAAAGGATAACGTTTACAAACAATAGGATCCACCAAGGATGATTTCCTTTTAATGCCTTAACTCCTTGTTTAAAAGGAATCGGTTTATTTCCATTTACCTGGACACGTTCTCTTGTATTCGCGAACGTAATAAAGAACAAAACAACTGCAACAGAAGAAAACAGAATCATTGTAAAGAGAAAACCATGTTGCTTGTTTCCATGTCCTAAAAACGCAACCAAAGGTAATACAGCAGCATTTACAATTAATGCACCAGCTTGGCCCCCGACCATTCTAAATGCATTTACTACAGTTCTTTCTTGTGAATTACTTGTTAGACTTGGCAATAATGACGATAAAGGTACATTAATAGCCGCGTAGGTAATTCCCAATAAGATATACGTTACATAGGCATAAATCACCTTACCTGAGGGACTTAAATCTGGAGTCATGAACGTCAACACTGCAATAACCCCAAACGGGATGGCTAACCAAAGGAAATAAGGTCTTGATTTCCCCCATTTAGTACTTGTTTGATCAACTAAAACGCCGATAATTGGACCATCGAAAGCGTCGACTATCCTTGCGATTAGAAATAAGGTGCCGACCGCTGCTACGTCTAAACCAAATACATCTGTATAGAAAAACATGAGATATGTTGTAACCATTGTGAAAACAAGGTTAGAAGCCGTATCACCGAAACCATAACTGATTCTTTCTTTCAATGGAACTTGTTTATTGTTCATAATATCCTCCCCTGGTATTTGATTTTGCCTCCCGAGTACATCCCATATAATTGATCGATTAATTCTATTATTTTCCTTTAGTGGGGGTTTTCGTGGAAATCTCAAATCTAGTAAAATTTAAATGTAAGTAAATCTTGGTTGTATAAAATTAATCAATGACCATATCGGCATATTCAGCCAAGATCTTTTAAGCTTGTATTTTCCCACCCCTTCGTTACTCTTTTTATCAACCTCTCTAAAATGCAAACGCTTAATTGTTACCGCTTACTTTCCTCCCTTTGGTCATTATTATAAGGACCCTTAATTAGTAACTCCATGTACATTTCTCCGATTTCATGTACGATTTTTCAAAATTATTAATTTAATCATTATTTATAACAAGTAAATAGTGTATATTATTCCTATCTTAGTTCTGATAGGAGGGAACCATTATACTTTCCATTCTTAGCGCTTTTTTTGACAACTTCATTCCCGATTGGCATACACAAACAGAAAACATTCCTTATAATGTGTTAATTTTAGTTGTACAAGGCCGTGTACAATATACGATATCCGGAAAACAAATAACTGCTGAAAAAGGTGATATTTTATACATCCCTTCAACGACTGTTCGTGCCGGTAAAAATCATGAATCTGGTCCACATCAAAAATATACGGCTATCTTTACTTTAAATGAAAATGAGATTCCCACTAACCCCTTTCCGATTGATCAAAACTTTTTCCACCTAAAGACAAGAAGTTTTGAATATGTAAAGAATCGATTTGAACGATTATATTTTGATATAAGAGGAAAGAAAAAACACCGTGATTTTATTTGCCTTGGCATATTACAGGAATTAATCGGACTGTTCGCACAAGAATTGGAAGTCCCTTCCATCGCGCCAATAAAAGTAAAATACGCACAAATTATCGAGCGGTTCTTGTTGGAAAACTATCGAAAATCGATCGAAATTGAGCAGCTTGCAAAATTAATTCACCGGTCGCCTGGATACACCATTTCCGTTTTCAAAGAAGTAGTTGGTCATTCTCCAATTAAATACATACATCAATTACGAATATTGGAAGCTTGTAATCTCTTAGTCAATACGGATATGACAGTTGTGGCGATTTCCGAGTACCTAGGATATTACGATACATCTTATTTTTCTCGTATGTTTAAGAAATTAACATCACTTTCCCCAATGGAGTATATAAGGGTTGGACATCAGCTGGAGCATCAACCTTAAAAAAACGATTGGAATAGGGTTTCGGTGGGCGGCAGCTATCATTTTCTGCGCCTTTTCTTTTGCCCACTTTCCAGAACGATCCTTAATAAAATCCCCGCTTCCAACTCCCTTTTCCGCCACAAATCTAGCTCTATTTGCGCTTTCGGTTTGGCCCCCTAAGCAATTTTACGAAACTAACAAAGAAGGCATAATGCATACCGTTTCAAACGTTTGATTAAAAGTACCTTCAGCATGCTTCATTCCTGACTTTATCCCTTCAAATGCATGAAAAGAATGTCGAGAACTGTCTTCAATAAAGACTCTTTTAAAAAGGAACCTTGTTTAGCTGACAGGTCTTGCAGCAGTAGGTAAATAGAAGAAGACCTTTTGAGCTTCCTTCAAAAGGTCTTTTTGACTTTTCTATACAGGGGTTGTAAAAGTAGTGAAAACGTCTCGTAAATTGAAATTTTTTTAATTTACTATTTCCTAACACCCCTTTTTTTATATGGCCACTGTCAATTTCATATACTACACAATCAGGCATAACTAATACATTCAACTGTTAATCTGTTGTATTCTGTTTAAAATGGTTGATAGCGTTTGGTTTAAATTATTTAATTCCACCAAGTCCAAAGACAAATTTTCTAGTAATTTAGTAGGAATACATTGAGCTTTGCCTTTCAAGTCTTCGCCTTTTTTAGTCAATGAAATGATTACCGTTCTTTCATCCTCTAAGGATCTCCGGCGTTCAATGAGACCATTCCCTTCCATACGCTTTAACATAGGAGATAATGTTCCCGAATCTAAAAATAACCTATGCCCAAGCTCTTTAACAGTCACCGATTTTTCCTCCCATAGTACTAACATTACTAAGTATTGAGGATATGTGACATCCAACTCTTCTAATAAATTTCTGTATAATTTAGTGATTTCACGTTCTGCTGAATAAATCTTAAAACAAATTTGGTTCTCTAGTTTTAATTTATTGTTGTCCATTTTCTTGTCCTTTCTTCTTTCATCAGTACCATTATAATACAATAAACATTTATTTAAACCACAAATTAATTTTACACAATTTAATTGTTGACTGCAGATTATTTTATTGCTAATATAGTTTTATAAAATTAATTGTACACAATTTAATTTTATAAAACTATATTTTGGAGTGATTTTTTATGGAAACATTGTACACTGCAAGTGCTACAGCAGAGGGTGGTAGAGCTGGGAAAGTAACAAGTAGTGATGGAACCTTAAATTTAGCACTATCAATGCCGAAATCACTAGGCGGTCAAGGAAAAGAAAATGCAACAAATCCTGAACAATTATTCGCTGCTGGCTATGCAGCTTGCTTCGATAGTGCGTTAAATTTGGTCGCAAGACAAGAGAGAAAACGAATTGACTCTAAAGTTACTGCGGAAGTTTCACTTGGAAAAGATCATGATGGCGGATTCAAATTAGCTGCGGTCATAAACGTGTCAATAAAAGGGGTATCATTCGTAGAGGCTGAAGAATTAGTAAAGAAAGCTCATGGTGTTTGTCCTTACTCTAAAGCAACAAAAGGGAATATCGATGTAAAATTAATGATGAGTGTAATTTAAATTTTTCCTTCAAGTAACGTCCTAAAGTGGATTTATTATCAAATAAAAAGAGGCTAACTCTCCTAAAAACAAGGAGTAAGCCTCTTTCTTTTGTTCACTTTACCCAGCGCTTTTTTGTACTTTCGTTGCCCGTGGAATCCGTTCCTCTTGGTAAGCTAAGAATGCCTGCTCAAAGTTTTCCCCATGAAGCTTAAACATATCAGCTAAGTAGGAAGCATCTTCTAGTGCTTGGCAGCCTCCTTGGGCCAAGTATTGCAGAATAGGATGGGCCGCATCACCTAAAAGGGTGAAATTTCCTTTTGTCCAGTTTTCAATCGGCTCTCGGTCAAACATTGGCCAGCGAATTTGGTGTTGAATGAAGGATTAGATTCCGTGCCTGTCACGCCCCGGATTTTCTTGTAGATTAATTGAAGTAATTCCCTCTTCTTTGGCTAGTTTTAATCTACTAATAATAAACTCTCGAATTCTATCCGTTAATCCTGGATTTTTAATAAATTTTTGCATAACTAATCCTCCATTATTGTATTGCCTACCTCTAATGTTAGAAAATGTAGCAGTAAATTCCCTAATTTTTACTAGTTCAATATTACTTTCATCAACAGTATCCATTAAAAAACCAACCTGCCAAAAATACATATCGATTAGCTTCATTGGCGTATAGTGAGTCCCATCTTCACTAAATAATTGGTGGCATTTATCGAATTCATCTCGATAAAGATTGTAAAAGCCGACTATTTCTAGTAATGACGCTTCATTAAATTGCTGGTTAATCCCATGCAGCTTTAAGGCATCTTTTAAATATCGATCATAGGCCGGTACATTTCTATATACACCGAGTAATATTTTTGAGGCCAACATATCTGTCACACTTATCAATTTGTCCTCTCCATTAATTTGAGGAATGTTATTTATGTATGATTCAGTCGTTTCCTTGATCAGCGAGTCTAAGCTATCGGCACTACCCCTATTCATGCTTAATTGGAGTTCACGGTCATAGAAGTGATGGTATTTATTATTTTTAACAACATTTTCTTTTTTCCTTCATTTTTCCTTAAAATCAAAAAGTTTTATTTTGATAGTTTGCAATATTAACCTTTGTTCATTAAGCAAAGAGGACACGAGCCTCATCAAGTAAGCATTTTAAGAAATCTTGCAGCTTTTGTAAAAATGACTGACCCTCTTCAGATTGCAAATATGTCGAGATTTTTTCTGTCGTAACACTAAATTGTTCTTTTACTTGGTTCCAGTCAATATCCATAGCATTTAGTTTATTGAAGAAGTCTACTAACATATCTAACTCTGCATCTTTTAAAGTAATCCCAAGCTCCGTGGCAACTTGTTCAATTAATGCACGCAAGTCAGCTTCTGTTTTCGGTTCATTCTTGGCGATTTCATCCTTGACTTTTCCCATGAGAGCAGCAGCATTTTCCGCTCCAATGGAGTCACCGAGCTGTGCGGTTTTCACCATTTCTTCATTCGCCACTTTTTTGATTTCTTCAGGAATTTCTTCATTAGTTGTCGTTTCGTAAGCTTTCATAATTCCTGTCAGCAGCTGTACCTGTAACAGAAAACGGAGCGGTAATCTGAATTGTTGCATCCTTTACACCCGCCGTAAACAAGGCATTTGTATACATTTCATCCGTAACCCATGTAATATTGTTCGTTTGAACGTCTAACCCGGAATCTTTGGCACCGATTGTGATGCTCGCTGATGAAATAGCAATAGAACCAATTTGTGCCTTAGGAATAGACTCCCCTAAATAATCATGCTCTTCTTTATTGGATACGGTAATAATTTGTGCGTTTTCCGGTACCGCTAACTCTGCTAACATTTCATTTTTTTGCTGTTCGGTTAGGTTTTCTCCTAATGTAACAATGACATCTCCTTCTGCTACTTCTGCTAAGCTGATAGAAGGAACAGAGAAAAGCATCGGTATGGCAAGAAACATTGCCTGTAATTTTCGTTTCAAAAAAAGACCTCCTTTTATACATTAACCATTCATATAAGAATGGTTAATGTTTCGCCAATTATATTTAATATCAATAAAGAATACTTCCTGAAAAATTGGCTTTGAATTATCTTAACATAGAGGTTGGGATTTTCATTGAAAGAATGGGAAACTTTTATGTTAAAAATCTATTAAGATTCTTACATGGTAGATAATAATGTTACAACCTTTACAGTAAGCCTCAAAAAGCTTAATAAACATGACGTACGTATAACGAATATAATTTAATGGAGTAAAACATTGAAAGAAGTCTAAAAAGACGATGAAAAATTACCAAGACCACAACTATATGAGGGACAAATCAAAGAAATGGAACGATAGTAAAAAATTCCAATCGAATGATGAATTTATGTAAAAATACTGCAAATTAGGTAATCTTTAAAAGAACTTTAAGCATGAAAAAAAGGCTTCACAGGGAGCGAAACCTTTTTGTTACCAGAGTTCATGGTAATCTATTGTCTTGATGGAAATTAGATATTCTAACCTACTTTACTTTCTTCTATGGCATGTTGCCAACTTGGGTAGTAATACAAAGCAATCCGCATTAAATCAGGATAAAGTTGTTTTACCTCTTTTTTACGTAGAGAATTACCTTGGTTCTGTAACTTCTGGATCTGAGTAATGTAAAAAGCCCTGGGAGAGGCTATTCTAACCAGGGCATTTTGCACCTAAAAACACTATAATTAATAATCTATTTCTCCTTAGGCCGTCACAGCTGAAAAATTCTTTGCTACCTCTGCCACTTTTGCTAGACCTTCAGAAATAATAGTTTCAGCTTGTGCTGGCATCGCGTTATGACCTTCGATAATTACTTCATCAACGATTTCCATACCGAATACGCCGCCAAATACATTTTTTATATACGTTGCTGCCATTTCCATTGGTGCAGTTTCAGGCGTCGAGTAAATGCCTCCGCGAGCACTTAGGATAACGGCTTTTTTGTCAGTCATTAAGCTGATTAATTGACCAGTTTCACTGTATTTAAATGCGAAACCAGCTGCGTATACATAGTCGATAAACGTTTGTAATTTAGCAGGGATCGTTAAATTCCAAAGCGGGAAGGCAAATACCACTACGTCCGCGGCAGTTAAGGCATCCATTGCTTTTTGTTTAGCAGCTAAAATACGTTGTTCGACATCTGTCATCTCTTCGCCTGATTGTAATTTACCGAACGCGTTGAATAAATCTTGACCAAAGTAAGGCATATCTTCAGCAAAAACATCATAAGTCGTTACATTGACGCCTTCTAAGTTCTCCATGAAAGTTTCATACATTTTACTAGAAACAGCTTCAGAAGCTGGACGGTTGTTTGCTTTCACTACTAATACATTCATCTATTTAAACTCTCCTTAAAAATCGTATTTATTTTTATCTTGAATTCATAATATATTAAATACGAGTTTTTGGCAAACGAAAGGTACTGACAAGGGAGGGAAATTTCGCCATGTTTACTGTTTTTTGAAAAAAACTAACAGATTCATGGGTTGATTCATTAACATCGTTCCCGCTGACTCCGTTTTTCCTTGGTCACGGGCACGATTCGCTTCTTCCCCATCTCGAACATATTTACAGACGATTAATAGAATTAATCGTTTATTTACAATTCTTTACACTCACTTAATTAACATAGTGATGGTAGTAACCTATAATCATAGATGGAGATGAAAATCCACTACGTACTTTATTCTTAGGTATACAGCCATATAAGAGGAGGAAATTTTAAATGCTACAAAATATTGGGATTCCTGGTTTGATTCTTATTCTTGTAATCGCCTTAATCATTTTCGGCCCTTCAAAATTACCGGAGTTAGGTCGCGCGGTTGGCTCCACATTAAAGGAATTCAAAAAATCAACAAGAGATTTAGTTACCGATGAAGAGCCGGCAAAAGCACAGCTCAAAAAGGAGGAAAAAGCCATTTAATCCAAATCATTTTTTAGGAAGATGTAAGGAGGCTTGCATCTTCTTTTTCATAAGGAGGACCTGATGAAAAACCACGATATGGCCCTGATTGGTCATTTTGAAGAATTACGTAAACGTCTCATTTTCGTACTAGGAACTTTTATCCTGTTCTTCATTGTATCCTTTATCTATGTACAGGACATTTATCACTGGCTAGTGAAGGACTTAGAAGTGAAGCTGGCCATATTAGGACCGAGCGACATTTTATGGGTCTATATGATCCTATCAAGTGTCGTGGCCATTGCAGGAACCATCCCAATGGCCGCCTATCAAACTTGGCTGTTTGTCCGTCCCGCATTGAAAGAAACGGAACGTAAAGTAACGCTGGCTTATATTCCAGCACTATTCCTTCTATTTATTATCGGAATTTGCTTTGGTTATTTTGTCATTTTTCCAACGGTATTTCAATTCCTCCTCTCGATGTCAGAGGAAATGTTTATGACCTTTTTTACAACAGAAAAGTACTTTATGTTTTTAATTCATATGACGCTTCCATTTGGATTTTTATTTGAACTTCCAGTGATTATCATGTTCCTAACAAGTGTCGGAGTGCTGAACCCATATAGATTGCAAAAGATTCGAAAATACGCCTATTTTGTGCTAATTTTATTCGCAATCTTCATCACCCCGCCGGATTTTCTATCAGACATATTGGTAATCATCCCCCTGATTTTCCTATATGAATGCAGCGTTCTATTATCAAAGGTCGTGTATCGGCGAAAACTACAAATGAATCTAGCTGCGTAAATGATAAAGAAGTCTTAGTCTAAGTGCTAAGACTTCTTTTTTTATGAAATGGTCCATCAACGAGCCATCCAACATAAGTCAAAAAGAAAAGATGTAAACCAGACACAGGGCCGGTTTACATCTTTTTATAGATTCATATAAAGGTTAAATCTTCAGTCCGTGGCGCTCAAATGCTGCTGCTTCCAGAATCGACATTCCTTGACTCTCGGCAAACTGGGCAACCTTGTTAGAGACCTGTGGTGCAAAATTTTTCGAAGGAGCAGCGTAAGACATTTCCCTTGCACGGGCAGAGTTACTGCGTGCAAATGGACCCCAGATGGCAAAGGTTCTGCCTGGGCTTTGAATGTTAACAAAAAGCGTGTTTCCGTCAGGCGAGAAGGTAGGCCCTGTCATTTCAGATCCATTGAGACGATTGTGGGCAAAAGGATAGATTTTGCCTTCAGGTGTAATTCCCATAAGTCGATCGTCACCTGCTCCATCTTCCACGAACCAAAGGTCGCCCCATGGAGTCATAGCAATGTTATCCGGAGATTCCATGTCTTTTGCATCTGTTGCCTCATAGAAAAGCTCCAAGGTATTGGTGCCAGGAATGTAGCGGTAAATGCGTCCAAGATTTTTTTCGCCGGCAGAGCTGTCATCGAACCAAAAGACACCCGCTTGGAAGAACGCTCCCTCTAATTTTTTGAATTCAATACAGCCTTGTGCCTTGGCATCCTCGCGGCATAAATGAGGATCTAGTTCCTTCCAGACAATCTTAAAGGTTTGTCCTGTTTTAAATGTGCTTGCTGATGGGCCAGCTACCTCTTCAATCGCCGCCGCATAAAGCTTGCCGCCTTTTTGCAGGGCACCCGGCTGTTGGGTGGTATCATTTGGGATAAAACGATAGAAATAACTTGGAGTTGCATCCTCAGTCAAGTAAACATATCCTGTCGCCGGATCAATCGCACAGGCTTCGTGAGAAAAGCGTCCCATTTCCTTAATTGGAGTTCTGGACATTTCATTCTCAGGCTGCTGCGGGTCCACTTCGAATACATATCCGTGCGTCGCCGAACGTGTTTCTTCACAAGTCAGCCACGTACCCCAAGGTGTCGCTCCTCCTGCACAATTTCGAATGGTACCGGAAGAGGTTACATATTCTTTGATGACGTTTCGATTTGGGCTAATAACTAGTGCAGTTGTACCCCCTGCAGCTGCGGCATCATAAGGCTTGGTTCCAATCACCGGATTTGCTGCACCTGGACTCAATTCATGATTACGAACAAGAATGGTTGTATTGTTAGGTCCTTCAAAAGCTGCCATTCCATCAAAGGCTCCAGGGATTTTTCCGCCGTTTGTCAGCTGACCGCCCTCTTCGGAAATAATCTTATAATGAAATCCTTTTGGAAGATCTAGAACTCCATTCAGATCCTGAACCAAAGGACCATACCCACCAAAACCGCTGGTAGGATTATTCGCAGTATCCGCAAATGCTTTTGAACCGAGTGTTAACACTCCGGTTGATCCAAGCGTAATTGCAAGTGTGCTCATTCCTCCCGCTTTTAAGAAATCTCGTCGATTCATGCCATCTTTAGATACTTGATTTTCCATAATGTAAATATTCCTCCTCATAAATGCTTTTTCTATCTATTTATAGTTTAACTAGCATTCATTAAGGATTAATGGAAATTTTGTAGGGATTAGGTAAATAAGATTAAAGAAATGTAAACATACTCCGAAGAGGCTAAATGAATTGACTTTATAAATATGTGAAAACCTCCACTTCTTTTTTTAGTCTAAAGTCCCAAAAATTATGTAGTAAGTTCCCCTAATTATGTATTTCCTTACAACATATCATTGGTCATGAATAACTGTGGGATATGATTCACCGCTATGCTAATATAGGAAATAATAAAGAGGGTTTTAAGGAGGTTCACAATGGAAGTCACAAAAAAAGGAACGACCATTCAATCATTACAAATCGGAATGGGTATCCTAGATTTAATGGCCAAACAAGGAAGGCCATTAAAATTTACCGATATTCAAGATCTAACACAGATTACAAAAAGTAATCTTTATAAATACTTAAATACCTTTACACAATTAGGAATCCTTTATCGTGATAAATCTTCTGGATCCTATGTCCTGGGAAGTAAGTTAATTGAATACGGAATGGCCGCAGTCGATCACGAAAATGTTATCGATCGAATCACCCCTTACTTACAAGAGCTGAACGAAAAAAGTTCAAGCACTGTCCTTTATTCCAGTTGGACCCATAATGGTCCAATGATCGTTAAAGATATTAACACCAATCGAGGATATAATATTGGAGCTCAGATCGGAACCTTACTTCCCATTTATTCCTCAGCAGGGAAAGTATTTATGGCCTTCATGGATGAGCAAACGATTCGTGAGTGGAAAACGAGGGAATTGCTACAAAGTCCTCCAGAAAAGGTTAGCCAACTGGAAGTAGAACGCAGATTGATTCAGGAGAAAGAAATTTCTTTTGCAAGGGAGCCGCTGGTATCATCCGTGTCCTCTGTTTCGTTCCCAGTCTTTAACTTTAAAAAGAAACTCCTTGGAGCTGTAACAATCGTAGGTTTTTCCGAGTTAATCCCCAGTAATGAAGAAGAGGAACTAAGTCAATTTTTCATCCAAACCAGCAAAGAAATATCCCGTAGTTTCGGATTTTTATCAAATGAGGAATAAGAATAAATAGTAGAAGTCAAAAAACTAAAAGCGGGATAATCCCCGCTTTTTTTGTGTATTTACCATTAAAAAATGTCAAATTTACAAAAAACTTTAAATATTATAATTTTTATATTGAAAATATAGAAATTGCCCTTTATAATCTCTAATTAGATAACTATATTCACTATATCTATAATTAATATGGTGCTTACAAACTTAATCGTATTACCGTAAGCGTTCTCACTAAGTTTGAAATGAAAAAAGGGGGAGAAAATTTGGCAACAATTAATTCGACAGAGATTATTGCTAACAGTAAATTTAACCGTTTTCATCTAGGATTACTACTATGGAGCTTCTTCATCATATCGTTCGACGGGTATGATCTAGTCGTCTATGGAACCGTCGTCCCAACTTTAATAGAGAAATGGAACCTTTCCCCTGTTGAAGCAGGAGCCATCGGAACCTATGGATTATTTGGGATGATGTTCGGTGCCATCCTTTTCGGAACACTCGCAGACCGGATTGGAAGAAAAAACGTGATTGCAATTACCTTAGTGTTGTTTAGTTTCTTTACCTTCTTATGCGGCTTTGCAGAAACACCCACTGTTTTCTCAACCTTTCGCTTTTTAGCAGGATTAGGACTGGGAGGAATCATGCCAAATGTCATCGCATTATTGACAGATTATGCCCCTAAAACCATGAGAAGTATGATAGTTTCCATCGTATTATGCGGCTATTCGATTGGGGGAATCCTTGCTCCGTTATTAGGAATCTTTTTAATGCCTAAGTTCGGCTGGGAATCGATCTTTTGGTTTGCAGGTCTGCCTCTATTACTGGTGCCTTTTATGTATAAGCAACTACCTGAAACAGCAAGCTACCTGATACGGACAGGCAAAAAGGAAAAATTGATCTCTGCACTTACTAAGGTAAGCCCCGGATTAAAATTTAATAAACATGATGAAATCGTAGAAATAAAATTACAAGAAACAAAAGTTCCTATTATTGGATTATTTAAAGAAAAAAGAGCATTAAGTACAGTTATGTTTTGGATCGCCTTTTTTAGTTGTTTATTGATGGTTTACGGTTTAAATACTTGGCTTCCTAAGTTGATGATTGAAGCAGGATATGGACTTAATTCCAGCCTAACCTTCCTCATTACCCTTCAAGGTGGTGCCATTATCGGAACGCTGATCATTGGTCGACTTTGTGATAAATACGGCTCCAAAAAAATGCTCATTCCGATGTATGCATCAGGGGCAGTGGCGTTGACATTGCTCGGATTTGGCGGAAGTTCATTTTTGATCTATCTCTTAGTAGCCATTGCAGGTGCTGCGACCATCGGTGCCCAAAATATAGTCCAGGCCTATGTGTCACAATACTATCCTCCAAATATTAGATCGACAGCATTAGGAATGGCATCTGGCATCGGAAGACTTGGTGGTATGCTCGGACCACTTTTAGGCGGATTCCTGTTATCTGTTTCGTTACCGATTCACTTAAATTTCATTGCCTTTGCCATCCCTGGTTTAATAGCAGCAGCGGCCCTAGCTATCATACCTGTTAGACATGCGTTTTCTAATGAAAACGATACCAAAAATGAGTCGATTACAACCCATGTGAGTTAACATCAGGAGGCTCGGTTTTTCCTTTTAGAACATGTCTGGAGCCATATGATAAAGCCTTTCAATGCTTAATTAATCAATAAGATAATATGGTGATAAAAGAGATAAAATGAGGGTGACAATTAGGGTGATTGTCACCCTTATTTCACCCTCGCCTGCCTCTACTGCACACTTAGAGTGGCAGCTTTCATAAGATTTTTTAATATCATTTAGATTCAATTTCATCACCTATTTGTTTTGAGTTTAATAGTTTGTTCTTTTCAATCTGAAATTCCTCTTCAGTAAGGTAGCCCTGTTCTTTTAATTTTGCTAGATTAACTAGTTGATCAACTGTGTTGTTATTAGGATTTCGATAAAACTGAGGAAGAACAACCAAGACTTGATTTTGACTTATACGTTTCGTGACTCTATAGCCTTGGTCTGAGGAGGTTGCAATCCCTTCATTGTTTGGTTTACAATAACTATTTGCTTTGCATGTACCATCATCCCGAACTAGAAGTTGCCCCATTAGACCAACCGCAACCCATTCCGGTCTTTCGGAGCGTGGAATATATTCCTTAGTAGAGTCCCAATTAGGATTCAAGACCGGCCTGCGCTCTCTCCGTTGCGGCACGATGACATTACCGCCAGCGTCAAAAACCGCAGAAATTGGGATGTCTTCGTACAAAATTTCTCCCCATTCAGTAGTCAAGTACTTGTGCTTCCATCGCATCTCTCCGCTATTGGCCAAGAAAGCAGGCCTTGCACTTGTGATACCTAGTATATAATCATCTTGACCATTTGATATGCGCCGCACTTTATTCTCTTCTAACGTGACGAAGTAGCCGAAATCGATCGGATTACCATCTGTCGTTTCGAACATTTCCGCATAATCTGCTGCCGGGGTAGAGACGGCTCCGTCAATTTTGACGTTACCGTCGCTTAATATTTTAGCGGCCAAACCCGGAGTCGAAGCATCCGTACCATTAGCCAGGTACCACGAATACGGCAGTTCGTTTGCCGCACCGAATTTTCCCATGATATGAACGCCTTCCAAAAAGTTCGCATCCGTCGATTGCCCCTCCGTATGGGAGAAAAATCCGGAAGCCACCGTGTTCACTCCCTCCGCGTGCGAAGTGAAGCCGCTCGCAATGTTAAGAGCGCCTTCTGCATGAGAGTTTTGGCCGAGTGCCTGCGTCTGATTTCCTTGTGCATGGGAAAGATCCCCGGAAGCTACGGAGCGTTGCCCCTCTGCATGGGCAAAAATGCCGCTAGCCACTGTCAAGTTTCCTTCCGCGTGAGACGCCCTTCCGTTTGCTGCTGTCTGGTCGCCTTCTGCATGCGAAGATTCTCCTTGAGCTATCGTACTTTGTCCTTCCGCATGAGAAACGAGCCCGCTGGCGATAGTATTTTCGCCCTCGGCATGAGACGCAATGCCCGAGGCTGTCGTCGAGTTTCCTTCTGCATGGGCAGCTAAATTTCTAGCTGATGTGAACCGTCCCTCGCTGTGAGAGTCCTGAGCACTAGCGATTGTATGGTTTCCTTCGGCGTGAGCATGTGCTCCACCGGCCGTCGTGGCGTATCCTTCTGCATGGGAAGCCACTCCACTGGCTGTGGTAGAGGTCCCTTCGGCGTGTGCTGTATCAGCTGTCGTTTCGGTAATATAACCTTCTGTGTGGGAAGCATTTCCTACAGCTCTTGTATTGATTCCTTCTGCATGGGAGGCTGACCCATTGGCGATTGTGCCAATTCCTTCTGCTTCCGAACAAGTTCCTATAGGATTTTGATTACATCCATTGGACATGGTTATTCCACTCCTTTTATAAAATTTATTGAGATATCATTAAGAGTTCTTTCTTTCAAAACAAAACAATTTATTAAATAATGATATTTCATTACTACCCTAGCTAGTAAATATCATGGAAGTGTCTATAATCCAAGACAGAACGAAAGAGTAATAAAAAATGTAACATTATGATGGTCATATCCTAGGGGCTTATCATAGATTTTTTTCCTGGAAGATAGAAAGACACTCTTATTATTATGTTATGTTCTATAGGAACATTGGTATGGACAAACTAGAAAGAGAAAAAAGCTTGTGCTGTCATTATCGTTGAACGTCAATCCGGTATCAATGGAAACACGCATTTCTGGATACATGCATATATATATTTGTGGGCTTAACGATTGAACTCATAATTATCTAATTAAGGAGCGTGAGTATCCCGATGTATACCGCCAGTGATATATTAAGCTCCTCTTCACTAAATTTATCCTTTGACTTAAGAAGTGCTCCTTACTCCCAGAAAAACAGTCAAAACTTTATTCTTCAGCAAACCGCTAAACAGTTGCCTGTCATGCAAAACTTAAGCGTCTTTGACGTTAATTTGAGTAGAGGACATAGCGTAGAGGCTCATTGGCACCCCAACGCGAATGAACTCGTCTATATGATACAAGGTGAAGCTGTCGTTTCTACTTTCAATCAATTTACCCAGCAAATACTCAGTTACCGTGTTAAACCACCTCAAACGGTGTATATCCCGATGGGGTGGTGGCATTGGGCAATTGCGGAAACGGATCATACCCACTTGCTGGCTATTTTCGACAATAATTCCATGCAGACTGTATATGGGTCCGACATCTTGAGAAAGACACCTCCTGAGGTGTTCCAGGCAATTTATGGCGTGAATGCTGCCCAGTTAGCTAAAGTGCTCAAGCCTATCGATCAAACTGTTATCATTGGTCCACCTAGTTCAAGTGATATACGATGGCGTATTGGAGAGAGAGGCAATTATTGAATTTTGCTAATTAAAAAGAAAAACGTAATTCTTAATCGTTCGTGCGCTAACATAACAAAAGAAAAGACCATTCCTTTCCTATTCGCGGAATGGCCTTTTAACTTGCCATTACAGACAGCGAGGAATAGGTATATACAAATCGCCAAATATGCTATGTATTAACCGCTGTGCTCATTGGAAATATTAATTAATATGGCTATAAAACTGGGGAAGTTCATGAATGTTGTATTTCCTTTCACAGTAGGTACAGCGAATTACAGGAGGGGACAACCTATGCCAAATATATTCTGGTACTACGGGTTGATTGCCATCGGGGCGGTCATTACCGTCTATACAGTGTATAAAAAGAGAAGTGTAGCTGATATGTTTTCATATTTTGTTTTCGCAACTGGCTGGTCATGGATAGGTGAAGCTGTTGTACTCTTTGTACTAAATGCTTACGCATACAAACCCGGACTTTATACAGATCCTTTTGCCGAAAATATCATAGGGCATATAATTGCCAATTCAGCATTATGGTCTTCAACAGCAATTTGTGTCATGTATTTTCAGCTCTCATATCGCTGGATTGGATTCATATCAATCGTTTTCATGCTGATAGAGGTTGTGTTTCTTAAAGCCGGTGTCTACACTCACCATTGGTGGCACACATATATGACCGGTATTGCAGCATTTATTTTTATGGCTGCCATGAAAAAGTGGTATTCCATAGTAAATGGAAAAGGACATAAGTCCCCGCGAATCATAACTTTCTGGACGATCGCATGGATCATTTTGCAAACTCCAACAAGCGTACTTATGCTTTTTGGAAAACAGTTTTTTCACGTAAATTGGGTTGAAAACATTTATCGGGACAGCACTTTATTTAGTGGTTTTTTGTATCATGTATGTATGGCTGTAATTGTTATATTTTGTATTTACATACCAAAAAAAAGATATTGGAAAGTGGTTCCTTTTTTTATCCTGCTATTAGGCGATGTTATCCTTATGAACATAAAAATATTAGTTTTTCATGACGATTGGAAATTGAGTTACTTGATCTGCATCCGCGCAGCAAGTTTACTATTTATTATACTGATTGAAAAATTCACGTTGAGACGGGTTAAGGTTAGTCGATAAACAAAACCGCCGTTTAAAGCCCCTTAAACACGTGCGGTGAACCGTATCATAAGTAAATAAGGTTTTTTCCTTTGACCGAGTAGTTGACTTACAAATAAAAAGCCATTCCGCTGCAAGTGTTTGGAATGACCTTTTCATTTTAACGTTCGTTCTTTGTCGTAAAATTAGGTACGAGCCAATGGATTAGCAATCCAGCAATGGTGGCGTAGGCGATACCATTATGAGCATATCCAACTCCGATGATGAAGATGATTGCGACGATGACCAAATTTTTCATATTAGCCAGACTCACTTTTTCCTCAATGAGGTGACGAATCCCCATTGCGGCGATCATACCAAACAACAGGATACATATGCCGCCCATCACTGCAACTGGAATGGATTGGATAACAGCTCCAACTTTACCGAACAAGCCAAGAAGAATCGCAAGAACAGCAGCGCCTTGAATGATCCTACTGGAAAATTGGCGTGTGATGGCTAGAACCCCGAGGTTTTCAGCGTAAGTTGTTTGGGCAGGTCCGCCGATGAAGCCGGAGATTAATGTTGCAATGCCATTCCCCCATAGGATGCTTGAAAATCCAGGACTTTTTGTCACATCTTTTCCTGTAATCTCATTTAGTACAAACATATGTCCAAGGTCTTCGATGATGGTAACCAGGGCAATCGGCGCCATTCCGAGGATCACGACCCACGTGAATTCAGGCATGACGACATGCGGAAGAGCAAAAGTCGGTGCATTGGCGATGGTATCAAAATCAACTAATCCACGCACCGCGGCATAAGCATACCCTACTGCAAGACCAATTATGAGCGGCAAGAGGCGGATCACCTTTGTACCTGCAAGCGTAGCGAGGACGGCTGCAAGAAGGCTGACGATAGCGACATCCCAATGGGTCGAAGCCATGTTGGTCACCGCCGTGGTTGCCAGCGAAAGACCGATTATACTTACAACCGGTCCTACGACAACTGCAGGAATTACTTTTCGGACTTTTTCAAAGCCGACAAATGAAATGATAATAGATACAATGGCATAAACAATGGAAACGCTGATAAGACCTGCAACCGCTTGACCTGGTGAATGTAACTTCCCCACATACAATGCTAGCGGAGCAATAAAGGCAAAGGATGAACCTAGATAGGTAGGAACCTTTCCGCGTGTAATAAGATGGAAAATCAAGGTTCCTAAACCACTGGCAATAAGTGCACTTCCTGGATCAAGACCGGTTAGTGCTGGCACCAAAACTGTTGCACCAAACATTGCAAACAAATGCTGTAATGATAATGGTATCGCGCTTAAAACTTTTTTCAAACGTGTCCCCCCTTTAAATAGTGCCTTCTTATGATATATTTCTTCTATTTAATTTTAGAATAAAAATTCATTAGAATAATAATTTATGTCTTTAGTCATTTTTTCTGTTTTCTGTAGATGAAGATTATTACAAGGAGGGAAAAACACAACTCCTCATCTACACTAGGAAAATAAAAACCTCATTTTTTAAGAAGGATTCCAAATCATCTTTAATCCGTATAATGGCTCCTATAGTAAATGAGGTACTTCTGAACATTTTTATAAAAAGAGAGTCATATTATAAGTGAAGTTAAATTAGAAAGGTTGAAAACTGAGGATGACTTTACCATAAATAAATGAGGTCTTCAGAAAAGGTATTTTTTAATATTGAGTAATCCAAAGGAACAATCAGTAGTATCTGTCTGTCACCAGTTTTGAGTCAATTACGAGTTACTTTTTGATACAAATGAAAGTAATTGTTAATTAAAAAAGGGTAGATCGTTAGAAGATCAATAGACAACTAACGACTTGCCCTTTATTAAGTATGATTCGTTAATATTCTAGATTGTGAATGAGGGCTGACTGTTCAGTTAGGCACTGGAGAGTTAGTCTCATTTTCAACCTTCTATTCTTCATTAGTACGCAAATATCTTAAGCTGCTTCCTGCTGGAAACAAGGATCATTGAAGTATACAACTTCAGAAATAATTTTACAGCCCTTCATGTATTTGAGAGCCTCTCTTGCTGCTTCTTCTGTTTCAAATTCAAACATGGAAATATTTGAATCTAAAAAACGAGTGATAATCCACATAAAAATTCCTCCTATGTTTTATAAATCATTTCTGTCCTACCGTCAGACGTCTAAAATTTGGCTAAATATACATAAGCTATGATTAACCTCAAGGATGATTTTAGCATGATGAAATCCGCACTCTAGGATTTAAAGAAGTAATTATTCATTTCCTCATACCAATGATAATGCAATAATGGAAATAAATAAAATGCAATAAAGTTATAGTTACAAATAAAAAATTTTTATATGGTAAAATTTCGGAAGATGAAAGTGGATTACCGGGATTGGAAATACTGATGGTCCTTTATAGTCAGAAAAACCTACCGATAGAAGCCCAGCTTTTGTCTGAGAAGAAGTCCAGTTTAACCGTCGCGATCACAAATAAAAAACACCGTTCCCCATAAATCTGAACGGTGCAATTGTAATAGAATGATATTTTTGTCGTTTAATATATATCCCTTCCAGGGAATTTCATTTTCTTCTTCCAGCGGTTAAAAAAGTAGAACAAGTCTCCTAACATTTGGTTATTTAATTTTCGTGACCCGTCCTTCGATCAATGAAGCAAATGGCTGCTTCAGCTGCTTCACATAATTTTCAAAGACATCGACGTCAACCGGACCGTCCACTTTGCCTGTCCCTTCAAGGAAAACGGTGAAATCGTCACCGCCATTAGCCAGGTAGCTGGTAACCGTAACTGTATATTTGGAATCAGGGTTAATAGGGGTCCCGTCAGCACGGAAGATATCAAGGACTTTTCTTTTCGTACCTTTAGTTCCGCTCCAGGTGTATTTCAGTCCGGAAATTTGCAGCATACGCACGATTCCCTTCGGCTGCCATTGCTGATTCAAGACTCGGCGAATTTGGTCGCCGGTCAAAGTCACTTTAACTAGATTGTTTGTAAACGGTATAATGGTGAACAGCTCTCCCCAATTGACCTCCCCAGCTTGGATATCGGCCCGGATTCCAGCAGGGTTCATAAAAGCAAAGTCAGAGTTCATGGCTGTTCGTTGGGAATCGGTAATCAGATTTCCTAAAGCGGATTCACCGCTTTTGTTCCGAGTGCCGGTAATGTCATTTGCAGCCGTTCCAACGACTTTACTTACGGTGGGAGCGACCTTGGCCTCGTACCTTTTCACCATTTTCTTAATTTCCTCGTCCGGTTTGATGGCGTCCTGATAGACGTATACAATTTCAGCTTTTTTGGTCACGATCTCTTTAGTTGCCGGATCAAGCTTCAAGTCGACGTCGGAGAAAGCTGTTCCGTAAGAATAAGCTTCCACAAGCAGCTTTCCGTCCACTTCGGCGTTTAGATACGTGTGAGTATGACCGCCAAACATCACGTCTACTTCATCGTCTACCTTTTTGGCGATATCAATGATATCTCCGGTAGCGGCACCAGTCAGGGCGGACTGACTGCCACCATTGTGTGCAAGAACGACGATAGCTTTAACGCCTTGTTTTTTGAGTTCTGCCACTGCTTTATTAATGGCTTTCACTTCATCTGTGAACTTTACTCCCACTAATACACTCGCATTCGCAATCTTGGGGGTATCGCTCAATACAACTCCAATAAATCCAATCGGTATGCCATTAAACGTTTTAATTTCATAGGGAGGGAGAATCAGTTTACCCGTCTTTTCGTCCATAACGTTGGCACATACATAAGGGAATTGAGCACCTTCAAAGTATCCGGCCTTCGGGTTGGTTCCACCGTGGATCAGGCGCATCATTTCTTTCACACCCCGATCGAATTCGTGATTCCCTAACGTTCCCAAATTAAAGCCTATTTTGTTCAACACTTTAATCGTGGGTTCCTCTTGCAAAAGAGAGGATACGGGTGCGCTGCCACCAACCATGTCACCTGCATGGACCAAAAGAGTGTTTTTGGTCTCCCCTTTCCTTTGCTTCAAATAGGCTGCTAGATATTCGACTTTGCCCATATACCTTCCGTTAAATTTACGGGTCCTGTCCAATTGTCCATGCAAATCGTTAAGGCCGAGTAATTGTACTTGAATGAAACGGTTCTTATCATTCTCGGTGTTTTTGGGTATGCCTGGCGATTCAGAATTTCCGTTGGCCAAAACAAAGCCCGCAGATATTGTGGTCGTAAGAACAATAGCAGGAATTGCTTTTTTCACTGCGTCCCAATTCAAAGTTGCCCTCACTCAGTTCTCCCCTCCCAATCCTTTAGTGGATTACTACTTTAGGATAAGGGGAAATTGTTAAATTTAGATAACATTCCCATAAACTTTAAGTTAATTTATAAGTGGAAAAATTTCAGGTAAAAACACGCGTCACAAACCAATACAATCCGGCAAGTCCTACTAGGACGGAACCGATTTGTACAGCTCTTGGCCACCAGAGGAAATTTTCCACTTTTCGAATCAGAGGGTAGATGCAGACCAAGATAAGCAATTGACCCAATTCGACTCCAAGGTTGAAGGTAAGCAGCGCAGTGAGTTCGTGGTTTTTAGGCAAACCGATTTCCTGCAGCACTCCGGCAAAACCAAATCCGTGTATCAATCCAAAAGCAAACGTTAACGCCCAGCGGTGCTGATAATCCCGTGACCAAAGATTTTCCAGCGCCACGTAAACGATGGTGAGGGCGATCGTCGCTTCTACAATCCGGGAAGGCAGGGACACGACGTCCAAAGCTGCTAGAATTAGTGTGATGCTGTGTGCAAAAGTAAAGGAGGTGACGACGGCTGCTATACTTCGAAACTTCATTTTTACCAAAAGAAGGGCCAGCAAAAACAACATATGGTCGTACCCAGTTAATATATGTTCGATTCCAAGCCGTATAAATTGAAAAGCCGTGTCAAAAAATCCCGGGGCTTCACCGAACGTTCCTGTCCACTCCTTTTTATCTTTAGAAAATATATATTCGAATGATTTTCCGTCTACCGTTTTAAATGTGGCGACATTCGTATGTTTGTTTTCGGACCTGTCAAAAAACAAATTATAAAGGATTGACACTGTCCCGATTTTGGAAGAATCCTTAAAAAATAAATCGATCTGAATCATCGACAGTTGGGGGACCGATTGAAGTTCATGGGTCATAGACAAAACGCGGCCGTTATTTTTTACTGCCAAGCCTTTTTCAATATAGGGACGAACCACCTCGTCGTACGCGTTTTTCAATTCATCTTGATCGATTATCTCATCATGATTGGCATCCACACCCGGGAATTCGGCAATGGTTAAAGAATCGATAAGGAGGGTGATTCTTACCATATCTCCGCCCGCCGCGATTTTAGCAAAGCCGTAGCTCCCTGAATGTGCGAACGCTTTATCGGTATTGGAGGATAAAAAGAAAAAACCCAGAAAAATGATAATCGAAATGAGAAGTAAATAGGATTTTTTCAATGTGAATCCCCCTAAGATCTAGTAACCTGAGAAACATTTACTTGAGAAGAAAAGAATGATACGGAGAGGAAAGAACAAGTTTGCATGGTTCAAAATTGATTCCTATGACAGGAACGATATTGCTTGAGGCTTCCCATTTTGCTAACCACGGGATGATTCTTCGGAAATCTATTAAGCAAACACGGAAAAAACATATGATACTAGTATTTGATTTATTCATATACCGTTCCTAATTTTAAGGAGCTAAATTAACTTGGATAAAAATTTTGGACCTGTTACGGGGGAACCTTATTATAAATAGAGCGGTTTTAAAGAAGCCATAATTAGAGGTGATACAAATTTCTGTATCACCTTTTTAGGTTGATTAATTTCTAAGAGGAAATAAATAAATTTTATTGAATTTATTAATATGATCATCTTTATCCAATAACAAAGCCTGTAGGAGATGAAGAACGTGGGAATATTTGATAAATTCAAGAAAAAAAAAGAAAAGATTGATTATATTGATGAAATAATTACTAAATTGGATTGTGACTGCTCGATTATTGAAGAGGACGATGTTAAAGGGGTTATGACGAGGTATCATCAAGCTCTCATAGAGGGAAAAAGAGAAGGATATACACCACTTATCATTATCCCTTCAGAGATGATGTTAGAAATCGTTGATACCCATGCGGATAAAGAATACTTGAACGATGATCGAGAATCAATCATAGCCAAAGCGAAGGATATGGATGTAAAAGAATTATTAAAGAGACTGCTAGATGAGATCATGCCCATGGAGGAAGACGATGATATCACTGGTGAGTTTTCTTTAGAGGGACAGATGGACCATTTTCTGTCCATTAAAGATGTAATAAATAAGAAAATAATTATCGCAAAGATTCCAACGGATAAACCTTGGGAAGTAGCTGCTTGGGTTCCAATGGGCGGGTTTAATGATTGTCCTATGCCAGAGGAGCAAGTTGCAGTATTCAAATACTGGTACGAAAAATATGGAGCTACTCCCGCTTTAGTGTCCACAGATGTATGGGAATTATTTGTTGAAAACCCTCCTAAGACACAAGAAGAATCAGAATTACTCGCTTGGGAACAATTTGGTATTGTGGGGATATAGTCTGGCAAGGGGGTGGAACAGTAAATTCCCTAGCAGGAACTCTTATCAATTCTTCGGTTTGGTGGTGGGACTAAAAAACGTTATAATCTCCCACTATTATAGGGAGTCAATTAGGACCTCAATCCGACATCCTTGGAAGTCTCTATAATTATGTAGTAAGTAACCGTTAAGTAAGAATTCCCAGTTTGAGTTGATTTGCAATTATTATCCAGCAAATGTCGTAAGTTTCGTAAAATATGTAGTAAGTGACCGTTATCTTGTAGTAAGTCTCTATAATTATGTAGTAAGTGCCCGTTATTTCGTCGTAAGTCTTAATAATTATGTAGTAAGCTGATTGGTAACGATAATTTCGTAGTTTCGGATATCTATCACGGGGAAAAAGTATTAATTAGTAAGAAACAAAGCGGGATGATCCCATCTTTTTTTGTTATACCTTAAGCTTTTTTAAGGCAAACAAAAGAGAAGTGCGTTACGCTAACACCTCTCCACCCTGCGGCACGGAAATTTAACTCGGTACCGACCCTGAATCACCTTTAAAAATAACTTTCAATAGATGTCACAGAGCTCCTTTTATTGTCTCGATCATGTTATGATATTCTTCTTCTGTTAAGTATGTTTTTCCTGGGTTCATCTCGAAAGTGGACCCCCAATTTTCTTTTCCTTCATACTTAGGCACAATGTGCATATGTAGATGATGTAATGTATCACCATACGCTCCATAATTAATCTTGTTTGGCTGGAAAGTCTGATCGACCGCTGCAGCTACCTTTTTTACATCGTTCATAAAAGCTGCTAATTCATCATGACTGAGCTGAAATAGTTCTTTAACATGATCCTTATAAACTACATTACATCTGCCAGTATACGTCTGTTCTTTAAAAAGAAAGACTGTTGAAACCTCCAACTCACATATTTCAATCATAAGATTGTCTCGTCTTTCATCCTTCATGCAATACATACAATCTTTATTTAACTCCATCTTTTTTCTGCCTCACTTATTTATGAATTTTGAACCTATCTCTATAGTACCTCAGTTTTGAAAAATATATTTAGATTTGGATTTCTTAATAGGCAGTCAGGATGGATGATCGCTTTTTGTCTTTTTCTTGATGAAGTGCAAAAAAGTAGACTCCAAATAAAAAATCAGGAAATCATTGACGATTTCCTGACTCTAATCGATTGTTTAATAGATGACAACCGGGTCGTAAGTGCTTAGTGTATTATACACAGTTTTCATAACACTAGGCGGTGTATTGACGCAGCCATGTGATCCTGCATTAAGATAGGCATTACTTGACCAGTTGGACCGAAAGCCGGCATCGTGGAATCCTTGTCCATCATTCGTAAAAGGAGCCCAATAATCAACTTTTACTGAATAACCTGGTTTTCCTCCGAGTTCTCTGCCCGTTAGTGTGGAAGGTGATCGTTTATAGAGGATATACCACACTCCTTTTGATGTATCATTACCGGTGCTGTGTTTGCCGGTCACGACATTCGTTGTGACGACTAATTTACCATTTTTGTAAATCCAAATCCGCTGTTGTGCAATCGAAACTTCAGCATATGTATCACCGATGCCATTGTTTGATGTCGTTTCATAACCATAGCCTTCACCACTCCAGCCATGTCCGATAATATTAGTAGCAGCGATCGACTTCTCGCCTTTTTCAAAAGCTTTCTTAATCTGTGTTGTTTCTTTATCCACATCTAATGCCCAGCCATAGCCTTTTCCTTTTACGGTTTTGACTGCTCCTGAATGGGTCTTAAATGTGAAATCTTTATCTAATGTGGATTGAGAACTATTAATTTCAGCAATTTTCTCGTTAATATCACTTGGGTCAATCGTGACCTTCAAGTCTTTTGTCACCGATGCATTTTTTATTAATTCGCTGCCTTTTAACGAAAAAACTTTATCCTGTACCTTATAATCAACGGTTTGCAGAAGGAGTTCTTCTAGCCTTTTCTGCTCATTTTTTACAATCGGACTGTCTTCTTTGATTGGCTGGATGTATACAGGGTTCAAACGGATTTCACTCGTATATCCCTGCTTTTCGTAGTCCTTTAATAGACTGGCAAAATCAAGCTGCTGTCCATCATTACTTTTTGAGACGACAACTTTACCTTGTTCCAAACTGGCCTTCGCATCTTTAGGCGCTGTTAAACTCTTATTCATTGAAAGTATCTTTTCTTCCACTTGTTTCTTCATCTCTTGGCTGCGATACTGATCGGGTTGGCTAGGCATTAATGAAAATTCTTTTGCCTTTGAAGAAGGAAAATACGTTCGCTGGCTGCTTAATAATTTTTCAACACCTGCTAGATCCTTATCTGTAAAACCCATCTTCGTATCTTGTCCATCAAAAATTTGTTGTTGCCCGACATAGACTACGTTTTTTAAAACAACTGTATTTAATTTGTTAAGTGCCTCATCAGCAGTCAGTCCATTAACATTTACGCCATTAATCTTGATATTTGCATTAAAATGGTTTGCCTGATAATAGCTGATTGCCCCAAATATGAGCGCTATAATAATGATTACACCCGTTGTAATAAACTTCCAGTTTGTATACCATTTAAAAGATTTTGCCCGCCGTTCTCCAATTTCTTCCACTGATTCTTTCACAGCATTTTCCATTAAAATTCCCCCCGCATACCTAACAATCAAGCTATCGACGTCTTTCGACTTTAAGCTTTTGGTTTTGCATCATAAATATAAATTATAGTATCAATTCTTAAATTTTACTACTATTCTACTAGATATAAAGTGTGAACTTTGTCACAATTTGTATCTGCGTGAAATATTTTTTGTCTTTTTGTAATTTGGTTGCCTGAAGTCAGGGTTCGTTCGGACTGAGCTTTCCTTTTTTAATTAATTTCCAATAATTATCCAGCAAATGTCGTAAGTTTCGTAAATTATGTAATAAGTGTACGGAATTATGTAGTAAGTCCCTATAGTTAGGTAGTAAGTGTACGCATATACGTAGTAAGTCCCTATAGTTATGTAGTAAGTGTACGCATATACGTAGTAAGTCCCTATAGTTATGTAGTAAGTGTACGCATATACGTAGTAAGTCCCTATAGTTATGTAGTAAGTGTACGAAATTATGTAGTAAGTCCCTATATTTATGTAGTAAGTGTACGCATATATGTAGTAAGTCCCTATATTTATGTAGTAAGCATCGGCAATTCACCCCAAAATCGACTGAAACTCCAAAAAACGCCCCCAAAAATCAAATTTGCTTGCAAATATCACCTCACTTAGCCCAATATCCCTTCCAAAAGTGAATATTTTCCGTTCGATACGATCGAGTATTCCCGCTATGGTATAGGTACCCGGGAATACATGAAAAGCGCGCTTTCTGAAAGGACTTTCCCTTGGAAAGCTTTGAACAGTTAGTCGACCAGTACCAGCCCATGCTCCATAAAATCATGCACTCGCTCCACCTTTACAAACACCATGAGGAATTCTATCAGCACAGTCTCATCGCCCTTTGGGAAGCTAGCCAGCGCTTTGACCCCCAAAAAGGGAGCTTCACCAACTATGCCTACACCTATATCAAAGGCTATCTTCTGATGGAATTGAAAAAATTACACCAAGACCAAGAACGAAATGTTCACCCTGATGAGCAATTCTGGGACCTGGCAGCAGATCCCTATTCGGATGACCCATTACAGGAGGAAATTCTATTATCCTACTGCGAAACGCTCACACCGAATCAAAAGAAATGGCTACTGTATACCATCCGTGATCGCCTATCGGTCAAGGAAATTGCCGAACTAGAAAAGGTATCCTTATCAGCCGTGAAAGGTTGGCGTAGCGGTGCTAGAGAAAAAGTAAAGAATTTAATACGGGAGTAGAATACGAGAACAAAAAATTCGTGGGTCCGGCCTTCATACGGACGATTAACTACCGGACTAGCGAAATTACCGTTAGTCCGGTCGTCTATAAGGATTAATAACTATCGTTCTCACAAATTCCCCTACTACACAAACGTTTGATTAATAGTTGCCTCAACATGCTTCAATACTATTCTCACTCTAAGTACCTGCGAAGAATGTCGAGGGAAATCTTCAAAAATGACTCATTAAAAAGGAACCATGTTTAGCTGCTGAACCAGATTTGAATACAAAAATGGTTCTTGGTGTCAGGCACCACAGATGGACAAATGTCCTTTCATGGTGCCTGACACCATTTTTAATATGTAGCGATTGTTAAGTCACAGTTGATTTATTCATTTTTCAACTACTATTTTTAGGCATTTTTCAAATGAAAAAGTCTAATTTCGAAAAACATGAGTATCATTTTAGTAATGAAGGAGGCGATCTGATGGAATCAATTGGGATTTTAGGAGTCGGGCAAGCAGGCGGTAATTTAGCGGAAATTGCTTCATCGATGGGGTTTCAAACCGCACTTATCAATACGAACAAACGCGATGGCATAGTGAACACAAAAGTGGAAAGGAAGTATTTTGTTCCTGGTTACAATGGTGCTGGGCAGGATCGATCCATTGGTTTAAAAGCGGTTAACGATAACTACCGAGAGATTATCGACTTTGTAAAGAATTCCTTTAAGAAAATTAAACTTTTATTAGTGGCCTTCTCAACCGATGGTGGTACTGGATCAGGGATGAGCCCGTTATTGATCGATCTGTTATTGGAACATCTGTCCGGCGTTAACATAGGTGCCATTGCAATTGTTCCTGATCGAAATGTATTAACAGGTAATCGCATCAATGCTACAGAGTGTATTGAAGAGCTTTCCAAGATAAACTCGCTTTCATCGGTGTTCCTAGTTGATAATGATCAAATGAGAAAGTTAAACCCACAATCCAGTAAACATCAAATCTACCTTTCTTCTAATCAGCAAGTCATGGAAGCCATTAAGAGTGTGTTGCAAGTAACGAAAAAGAGCTCGTTTTACGGAAACTTTGATGAAACTGATCTGATGAATATTTTGGGAACAAGAGGAGTAACGATTATATCTTCTGCTCAAATTACCGATGCAAAAACAACCTCAGATGTTACTAGTAAAATACAACAATCTTGGGCTACCTCCGTATTCTGTCCGGTGGAGTCAACCGGTGTAATCCGCTCGGGGATAATCTACGAAGGCCCAGAAAAAATGGCTAAACTAATTAATGTTCCATCCATTTTTGAACGAATTGGAGAACCACTCGAATTATTCGAAGGGACCTACTTCTCGGAATCAGATCCTACGGTAACGACTATTTTGGCGGGACTCGCCTTTCCTTCACGGCGCCTGCATGCCCTTGAGGAATCCCTAGAAAAAAACAAAGATCGGTTACAGAACCTAGTCAAAAAGGAACATACCCAGAAATATGAATCAAAAATAGCTTGGGCATCAACCCTAAAAGCCAAACCTCAGGAGAGAAAGCCCAGCACCGTAACCTCTAAGTTAGATAAGTACCAAAAATAAGAGGAATATATAGTTATTGGTGTCAGGCACCACAAATGGACAAATGTCTTTTCGTGGTGCCTGACACCATTTGCACTATTTCCCCCTTAGTAACTGCATGCGCTGGTTGAAAAGGCTTGGGTACGATAAATAATTGGACTGCTTGCATAGGGTTGGCTCCTGCGATGTTTTGGTGCTCATCATTCTCGGCAACTGGACGAGGCGGATTATTTTCTGGCTCTCAATGGTCGGAATCATGCTTGCTTTTATAGAAGTGATGAGCTGTGTGTGTATGGCTTGTTTAGGTGTTCCGCCGAGTGACAGGATAAGTTCCGTCTCATCTTGATGCGCTTCTACTTCTGATGTAAATCTGTTGAGGAAGAGAATAGCGCGCACCATCGAATTTCCGATGACCATTCCGCTGATTGGGATAATGTTTTGGGCCGCACCTCTTTTAAACATAGAAAAACCACCTTTTAAATCTTAAAAGGTGGTTTTTCTCTTCTATTTTATTAAATTTAGGCGAATGGTCTTCAGGATCAGACTGCTTGCTTGATACTTTGATCATTTTGATCTTTTTCTTTCATACGGCTGAAAATATTAGCGAGAACGGAACCAGATAGATTATGCCAGACGCTGAAAATGGCACTTGGTACTGCCGCTAAAGGTGAGAAATGAGCGGTAGCGATAGCGACTCCCAAGCCCGAATTCTGCATACCAACTTCCATTGCTACAGCCTTTTGTTTTGCAAGGTCCATACCGCATAAACGGGCAAAGAAAAAGCCCAGGAAGAATCCAAGCAGATTATGAAGGATTACTACACCAAAAATAAGTAGACCCGACTCAGCAATTTTGGTCGCGCTGCCTGCTACGACAGCAGATACAATTAACACAATCGCAATAACGGAAACAAGCGGCAATGCCTTTGCACCGGCTTTTGCCTGTTTGCCAAAGAACTTTTTAATGATAAAGCCAGCTGCTAATGGAACAATGACAACTTGTACAATCGAAAGGAATAAGGAAGCAACACTGACATCAACCCATTTGCTCGCAAACAGAAGAATAAGCAATGGTGTAACAATTGGTGCAAGAATCGTAGAAACTGAGGCAATTGCAACGGCCAGTGCCACATTTCCTCTTGCTAGAAACACCATAACATTGGAAGCAGTTCCGCTTGGACAGCATCCTACTAAAATGACACCTACAGCAACTTCTTCAGGTAAATGGAGTCCGACCGCCAATAAAAAGGCAAGTAACGGCATAATGATAAAGTGACCGATGACCCCAAGCGCCACTTCTTTCGGTCTTCTAAATACTTCTTTAAAATCCGATAGCTCGAGTGTCAGGCCCATTCCAAACATAACAATTCCTAGTAGAGGAACAATATAGCCTCCCAGCCACACAAAGTTACCAGGATTAAGATAAGCAATAACCGCAAAGATCAATACCCATAACGTAAATGTTTTCCCAGCAAAGCTGCTGATTTTCTCGATGACTTCCAAAACAATTCCCCCTATAAATTAATTCCAACTATTTCAATAAATTTAATACACATTATATTAGAATAAATATTTAAAAAAATCAATATATTCTTACAAAATGTTACAAAATTTTCTGTATTGTTGATGCTTGCTTTCTGCTCTCATCATCATTGATATCGCAAACTCAAATGCGGCTTGACCAAGAGAACCATCCCCATGGTCTCAAAGACACAAAAAAAGCAGAGAGACATTGCTCTCTGCTTTACTGTTTGATTCAGTTTACCTCCCACTGACCCCTAAATAGTCTCAAGAAGTTTATATGCTTCCTCTTTCGTCGTAACCTTTAATAATTGCTCTCTAAACCCATCATCCATTAATTTTCGTGATAGCATTTGGAGAATCTTGAGATGGGCATCTCCTGCTGCTTTTTCCGGCACAGCAATCATGAAGATTAATTTTGCCGGTGCGCCATCTAAACTGTTCCAATTGACACCGTCACGTTTGATACCAAAGGCAACAGCTGGTCGTTCCACCGCATTGGATTTACCATGGGGGATGGCGATATTCATGCCAAGCCCAGTCGAACTTTCACTCTCACGATTTAAGATCGCTTGTTTATATTCTTGTTTTGAACGTAAGACACCAGCTGTATCAAACTTGGCAATCAATTCATCGATTACATCATCACGTGTGTTGCCAGCTAAATCGGTATCAATTAATTCTATTGTAGTAATATCAGTTAACTTGCTAATATCAGTTTTAGAAACAGCTTCGACTTTTTCTTCACGTACTGGTGCCGCAGCACTAGTATCAGGACCAACACCCGCTGCAACCGGCACAGCACCATCTACATTTTTCTTCAACGCCGTAACCATGAGGGCCGTTACAATCACACCAACAATAACAGCGATGAAGAACATAACCACATTGTCAACAGCACCTAATATAGCAACAATCGGACCACCATGAGCAACTCTGTCACCCACACTAGAAAGCATGGCGATGACAGAACCTACCATCGAACCGACAACGATACTTGGAATCACACGAAATGGATCTTGTGCGGCGAACGGAATCGCACCCTCTGTAATACCAAATAGCCCCATCGTGAAGGATGCTTTTCCGGCATCTCTTTCTGCCTGACTAAATTTGCGTTTGTTGATAAAAGTAGCAAGTCCAAGTCCAATTGGCGGGATACAGATCGCTACTGCAATGGGTCCCATAATTTCATAGTTACCTTCTGCAATCATGGCTGAGCCGAAAAGAAAAGCAACTTTGTTGAATGGGCCACCCATATCGACCGCAATCATCGCACCGAGAATCATCGCTAAGACAATCGAGCTTCCACCTTGCATGCTAGCAAGCCAAGTTGTTAATGCTTCGAACACACTTGCAACCGGATGACCAATGACGAAGATAAATAATAGACCTACAATAACACTTGATAGAATTGGGATAAAAATAATTGGCATAACGGGCTGAACCGCTTTTGGCACTTTAATTTTTTTAATAGCTAGGGCAACATAACCCGCTAAGAAACCAGCAATAATCCCGCCGATAAATCCGGCACCCGCTTCACTTCCGTAAAAACTACCATTGGCTGCAATATAACCGCCAATCATACCTGGTACGAGTCCTGGACGGTCAGCAATACTTACCGCAATGAAACCAGACAAGATCGGTACCATGAACATGAAAGCTGTACCGCCAAGACCTTCAATTTGTTTCCAAAAGGAACCATCTGGTATTTTAATTCCACCTGGTGTTTGCTCACCACCTAGAGCTAACGCGATCGCAATCAATAATCCCCCAACCACAATAAAGGGAATCATGTAGGAAACCCCACTCATTAAGTGCTTATAAAAGCCGTTTTCCTTTTGTTTGCTTTTCTTTTCTTGACCAGACGGGGCTGATTCAGGTTTATAAACAGGAACGTTTCCGCTTTGAATCTGTTTAATCAATTCTTCTGGTTTGCGAATACCCTCTTGGACACCGGTGACAATTAATTTTTTGCCGGCAAAACGGTCCTTCTTAACCTCTTTATCCGCTGCAATAATAATGCCATCTGCTTCGGCAATATCTTGCTCCGTTAACGCATTTTCGACGCCAATCGAACCTTGTGTTTCCACTTTTATATCGATGCCCAACGCTTGGCCCGCTTTTTGTAAGTTCTCAGCAGCCATATATGTATGAGCAATTCCAACTGGACAAGCTGTAACAGCTAATATTTTCCCCATCGTGTTACCTCCTATTGTAAAAATAACTAAGTAATCGCTTTCTTAAATCTATAATATACCAATCTTGTCCAGGTAATTTTTCATCTTTTTACCGGAGACTGCGGTAAAAAAAGTTTAATGCGTTCCTATGTGACCTTAATCTTAGTTCTAGCTCCATATCGGTCACGTAGAACCCTCCTACGTGACCCCAAACTTAGTTCTTTTACCACTTCGGTCACGTAGAACCCTCCTACGTTACCTCAAACTTAGTTCTTTTACCACTTCGGTCACATAGAACCCTCCTACGTTACCTCAAACTTAGTTCTTTTACCATTTCGGTCACATAGAACCCTCCTACGTTACCTCAAACTTAGTTCTATTACCATTTCGGTCACGTAGAACCCTCCTACGTTACCTCAAACTTAGTTCTTTTACCATTTCGGTCACGTAGAACCCTCCTACGTTACCTCAAACTTAGTTCTTTTACCATTTCGGTCACGTAGAACCCTCCTACGTTACCTCAAACTTAGTTCTTTTACCACTTCGGTCACATAGAACCCTCCTCCTACAAAACAATTAGGGGGGGAATTGCAAAAATAACCAACCCGCTAGGCGAATTGGTCGATTACTTGTAAAAATTCTTGATAATCCCGTGCAGCTGTTAGCGCATGAACAACCAAAGGTGCCTCACTCAGGGAGGAAATCTTCCCAATTACCCCGCGAAGCTCCCCTTGATTTTCTTTGGCAATGGCCAGCATGATGACAAGGGACACTCGTTCATTCCCCCACTCCATCCGCTCTTTCATGATCGCCGTGGCTAAAGCAGATTGGTGAATCATCGATGGGTTTCCATGCGGGATGGCAATTCCCCCGCCGATGGCTGTAGCTGATTTCCTCTCTCGATTAACAGCACTATGAATATACTCTTTACTCACATAACCTTTTTTATAAAGAGCGTCCGCCAGCATTTCGACGACTTCATAGCGGTGTTCTTTTTCCACATGAAAAAACACAAGTTCTTCCTTCAAGAAGGGAGAAAATACAGGGGGTCCATGGAGTTCTGCACTTTTCTGCTTCAATTCCTCCACAAACTGATGTAATTTTTTCTTATCCTCTTGTCCAAACAACGGGGAAATCACGATGTGCTCGATGGTTACTTTCTCAAGCGGAACCGTAGAGATAATAAAATCCGCTGGATGAGAACTCAAATATTCCGGCACTTCCGCCTTTCCAATACAGGCGACAATCTCAATGTTCTGGTACTGCTGTTCGATTTTCGCCTCTAACAAATGCGACATGCCAATCCCCATATGGCACACAATCAACGCTTTCTTCTTTATATCTCGCTTTTTTTCCAGTCTTTCAACAGAGGCTTGAAAATGAAGGACAATATAGGCCGCCTCATCCTCAGGGATTTCGATATGAAAAGTTTGTTTGATTTCTTCAAGCGTTAACATCACCATATTGAACATATAGGGATACATTTTTTTAATATTCGATAGAAGCGGATTTGTAATCGGAAAACCATATTTGATGCGATTGATGACCGAATGCAAATGAACGGCAAGGCCATCGATTAAGATCGGATCCGCTTCATAATGAATGAAAGTCAACTTTTCCATCTTGCGAACGAAAGCAAGAACAAGCTCAGCTGCCTCTTCATCCACTGTCAAATCTTGATGGAGTTCCTCTCCGACACGCTTGCTGCTAATCAGGTGCCATGTAAAATAAACCTGCTCCACATCCGGGAAGGTTAACCGAAAGGCCAATTCCAATTTTTCAAAAAACCAGCTGGCAAATTGATATTCTTTCCGTTCAAACGCCATCACTTTTTCGGACTCTTGGACAAATACAGGCGACCGCTGCCGGGTCCGTTTCACCATAATCAGTGCATGAACGAGCAAGCTCTCTAACGCATCGTCTGAAAAAGCAATCGAAAATCGCCCCTGCATATCCTTAAGTGCATTCCTAACGGTCGAAATTTCATAGGGTAAAAATAAATCCAACACCACATTTTTTTCGTGCAAAAAAAGCTCAGACAAGTGCGCCAAAGCATTACGTTTCTTCAATTCTGATCCTTGAATCACATTTCCCACCCGCGGCTTCGAAACGAGTTCAAGCTCAAACCGCTCCAGCCAATCCGTAATCGCCTCGATATCTTTTTTAATCGCCGCTTTAGGTACATAGTATCGATCGGCAAAATGCTGTAAGGTGATTGCCTTATCACTTGTTAAGAGCTGATAGGCCATTTCAAAAAGCCGTTCTTCATTGGTTTTCGGTTCGCTCGAAAGAAGACTGCGCAAAATTTCCGATCGATCACTTTCATCACTTTCAATCGCAATCCCAAGGCCCGGCTTCCGGATGAGCCTTGCGCTTGGATAATCGCGGAGAAACTCCTCCAATCGATCTAAATCGTTCCGGACCGTTTTTTCCGCACAATCAAGCTCTTCCGACAAATCCTTGATATGCAATACCCCTTCTTCATGAACGAGCAATATTCGTAGTAATTCTTTCTGTCTATTATTCATCCTGCACCCGCTCTAAAAAACAATATAGGTAAGTGTATCTTTATTTTGTCCTCTAATCAAATGAAACAATGAAAACGATGAACCTGGAACCCAAACAAGCGTAAATGCCTTCCAATCCGAAGGCACCTTCGCGCTTTTTTTTCCAAAAATAAAAGTCCTCATAATTAATCACGCATTTTTTCGAAAAATAACCATCCCCACACTTAATCACGCCTTTTCATGAATATAAAGGCTTTCACCGAAAGATTCATCTGATAAATGTGCGTTTTCCGCTGATAAAATGGTCCAGTTCGCTATATCCTTCAACAATTGGCTGGGAAGCTGCTCATTGGAGCTAATTATCCCACTACATGCGCCCACATATTGCAGCTTACGAGCTTCTGCAAGTGCATCTGGACCATAGAGAACGCAGCTCCAACCATATTTTCTCAATAATCTCATAGGAAACAACCTCGTGCTATGAAACCACACAATATGTTCCACAATCTAGGACTACTCCATCCATTCACTAAAAGTCTTACATTCAAATAAAATTTCTCCTTCCTACCCTGTCCTTTTTACCGACTTTTCTATATATAGAAGGTGAAAGGTGGTGAGAAACAATGGCACAAGCATTATTAGAGGTAACGAAGCTTCGCATCGTGTTTGAAGCGGGCATGGATGACGAAGGAAATCCCATCCTCAAAGCAAAAACGTTTAGCAATGTCACAAAGGCTGCTACCGCAGATCAACTATCCCAAGCGGCACTAGCAGTAGCTTCTCTATGCAATGACCCGCTAAACAAAGTGGAGCGAAATGACAGCTCCGCGATTCTAGGTTAATAGTCTAACGAAATAATAAAGTGAGTGGAGGTGAAAGGAATGGCAAAAACATTGGAATTGCAATTTACCACAGAGTTTGGAAAGACGGCAAGTCTTTCCGTCGATAACCCTAAAGAGCCGATTGATGAAGAAGTTGTAAAATTATCAATGGCGCAGATTATTGCATCTGAAGTTTTCACAACGGCCAGTGGCAAGTTTGTAGCTGCAAAAGGAGCAAGAGTCATCGACCGCAATGTGACGGATTACGTGATTGCCTAATAAGGGAAAGAGGCTGGATTCATTATGAATCCGGCCTCTTTTTATTAAGCTGTTTTCTGAGAGAAAAAGAACTAGGCATTAAAATGGAGCTCCTCTTCCTTTATTGGACTCTGTTTTCCACTTTCCTTCGTAAATATCTGTTTCGTTGAATATTTTTCTTTTTATTCTTTGATGAATTCCTTTGTACTTCTCATTGTATCAATTGGGCGAACTAATTTTTCTATTTCTGCACGTTTAGGCTCTAAGAATGGAGGTAAAGATAATTTTTCCCCAAGCGTTTCATAAGGTTCATCTCCCATAAAACCAGGACCATCTGTAGCGAATTCAAATAAAATTTGCGGTGCAACTCTTGCGTATAATGACTCAAAAAAGTGACGATTTACATAACCGGATGTATGGAATCCAAAACTACTCATCCGTTCAATCCATTCTTCTAAAACAGAGCGATCCTCTACACGTAATGCCGCATGGTGAACCGTCCCAAAACCTTGCTGGGCTTCAGGAAGAATGGCATTATATTCTACAATGACCGAGGCACCATTCCCGCCTTCCCCCACTTCAAATAAATGGAATGACCCTTCTTTATCTGTCTCTTTAAATAATAGGACTTTTTCCATCATTTCTTTGAAGTAATCAAAGTTCGCAATACGGACAAAAATTGGTCCCAAACCAGTAATTGCATATTCCAGTGGAATTGAACCTTTTTGCCATGGTGTGCCAGATTCCACCCCTTTATTGAATTCATCTGAAATCAATTGATATTGCTGATCGTCAAAATCAATGAAAGAGAGGGTTTTCTTGCCAAATTGCTCTTTGATTCCAGTATGTTTCACTTCTAAACGATCAAAACGATTTACCCAATAGTCTAATGCTTCATCACTCGGTACACGGAAAGATGTCTTTGAAATCTCGTTTGTACCATGTACTCCTTTAGGAATGCCGGGGAAATCGAAGAAAGTCATGTCTGTGCCTGCGCTGCCTTTATCATCTGCAAAGAATAAATGATAGGTTTGAATATCATCTTGATTTACCGTTTTTTTAACTAAACGCATTCCTAAAACATAAGTAAAAAATTCATAGTTCTTTTCTGCACTACTTGTAATAGCTGTTACATGGTGTATTCCTTTTAGATGGTTCATTATATATACCTCCAATATTTAATTTAAGATTAATGGTCGTAATTTTTCTTGGATCTCTTTTCGGTTTGGTTCCAAAAATGGTGGAAGTGCTAGTTTTTCCCCCATTGTTTCCATTGGTTCATCTGTCGCAAATCCCGGTGTATCCGTTGATAATTCAAATAAAATACCATTGGGTTCCCTGAAATATAATGCCTTGAAGTAATACCGTTCCACTTTCCCTGAATTCGGTAACCTGTATTCTTTCAAACGCTCTGCCCATTGGTCATATTCTTCCTCATTCGGAACACGGAAGGCAACATGGTGAACACCTCCACGACCTAAGCGGACTCTTGGCAAATCGGGTCTTGTTTCAATATGAACTTCCGCACCGCTGCCGCCTTCTCCAGTTACATAAATCAATATATCTGGATAATCCCCTTCAAGTGAAGGATAAGAACCGGCAAATCGGAAACCCATAACTTCTGTTAAAACTCCAATTGTTGGTTCTGCAATTCCGACTGTGAGTGTTACAGGTCCTAAACCAATAATGGCATGTTCCAGTGGAATGTCATTCCTTTGCCAAGGAATCCCAGCTCTCACACCTTTTTCACCGTTATCGGCTACGAGGATTAAACGAGTCCCCTCGAAATCTCTGAAAGCCAATGTATCTCGATTTGCTCTTTTTTGAATAACATCATGTTCAACCCCAAATTGTTTAAAACGTTCTTTCCAAAATAACAATGAATCTGAATTTCTAACCCTTAGTGATACAGTAGAAATATCTGAAGTTCCCCTGTATGTTTGCCCAAGATGAGGAATGTCAAAGAACGTAACTTCAGTTCCTGGGTTTCCTTCCGCGTCAGCATAGAAAAGATGATAGGATTCTGTATTATCTTGGTTAACTGTTTTCTTAACCAATCTCATTCCTAAAATTTTTGTATAAAATTCATAATTTTTTTCCGCTTTACCTGTTAATATTGATACATGATGTAGTCCTAAGAGTTCCATCTCATTTCACTCCTGTCACAATATTAATTTAATTCTTTTGTTCGAAATTAAAGATCGCCTGTAATAGTAAAAAGTGTCATAAAAGACCAGATATTTTAGAATAAAAATGAATCTAACGCATATTGACCGGGACCGATCAAAGCTATACCAATAGCAACTGAAAGCAAAGTTAAGTTGTATTCATATCCATTAGCTGTTGCCCATAATCCATTTGGACCATGCACTTTTACGATAGCCATTAACATAGTTCCTGCAATCATAATTCCTGCAAGTGGTGTTAATAGTCCTAAAGCAAACAAAAGTCCCCCAATAAGTTCTGCTAACCCTGCGAAAAGAGCCATGGTCACTCCTGGTTTCATGCCAATAGATTCAAACCAGCCACCGGTTCCTTTCAATCCATTGCCACCGAACCAACCAAACAACTTTTGAGCACCGTGACCTACAAATAGTAAACCAATTACCAAACGAATGATTAATAAACCAATGTTTAACATCTTAAAATCCTCCTGATTTTTTATCTCGAATTCGAGATATTATTTTAAAAAAATGCACGTTTAAACTTTATTCCTTACTTTTTTCAAAAGATTCACCAATGTCTCTGCCTCATCAGAATTTAATGAATCAAACATATCTTCAATTAACTCTTGATATTTCGGCATGATTTCCTTCATCAATTTATTTCCATCATCAGTTAATCTAACATGTATCATACGGCGGTCATCTGGACAGGCATTTCGGCTTAATAAACCTCTTTGTTCTAGCTTATCTAAACAATAGGTCATCGAACCACTTGAGACCAATATGCAATTTCCAATTTGTTGAATTGTTTGTTTCCCTTTTTGATAAAGTACCTCTAAAACAGAAAATTCCGTAATACCAAGCTTGTTTTTTACCATTTCTTCCTTAATTCGATCATGAATTGCTTTAGATGTTTGCATTAATATCAGAAAGGTCAAATTATTGCATTTCCTCTCCATTAATTTCACCCCCTTAAAAAATCTTGAATTATATTATCTTGAATTATATTATCTTTAATCTGAGATAATAATAATACTTATAATTTTTTTTGTCAATACCCTTTATTTTATTGAACTAATTGGTGCTTATATACAGTATCAGCAAAAAAACGATCCTTCGTTATCGAAGCATCGCACCCATAACTCAACGCCAAATTCGTTTAATGATTTTACTTTAAAAACGATACGCTCTTTTCGAGTACAACAGGACCAAATTGATTTGTCATATACATCATCTATACGGCCTTGAAACCCAAAATAACCATCTTAAATCCATATAACAGTCACCAGAAACATACCAGTCGCCAGGCATGAAATATGATTTATATTTCGCAGTTTTCCCTCAGACCGTACACCAAAAAATTTCTTCATTCTTTATAAACGATTCGAGATACTCCCTGTCCGTAGCAAGCTGCGAGCGATACGCCCGAATCGCTTTCAACTTTCGAGTGGCCTCAGCTTCGGTCATTGGGACCCGCACTCGAGGCGGCCACGGGACAAAGCTGGGAATTCGCTCTCCTTTATACTCATGTGCCTCAAACGGCAATCTAGGGGTAATTCCACGTGGCCATGGCCATTCGGTGTCTGGACCGCTGTGGATTAAATAGGTATACACTTTCCCTCTGTAACCTGTCGCCTGCACGGCGTCACGAACAAACAAGAAAGCCGCCTGATGATCTAAGTGCCCATCCGCACCATCGGTGACGTAGATTTCCTTTGGCTGCATACACCTGATCAGGTCCATTGTATCGGAGAGAGCAAATTCCTTCAGATAGGGCGCTGGCATACCATAAACAAGCGAGTGATAGTCCGGGTATACCATGCTATACGTCTGTCTCATCAGGGTAAAGCGTTGCTGGAAAGGCTCTAGACCCTGGGACTTATAGACACGATCCAGTCCAGCATCAGGATAGCCGAGAAAGGTAATATCCGACGGCGTTAGTCCCAACTCCGCCATAGCAGCATACACTTCGAACTGGCGCACCCGCGCCAATTCGAAGTAATCCTCGGGACGAAGCTCGTTAATATTCTTCTTGAGCAGCTGGGAGGCAGCCCTCGGGTAACCATCTCCATTCGTAAAGATAACAACATGAACCCGCTTTCCTGCCGCCACTGATCGCATAATCACACCTGCAGTCCCTAGCGTCTCGTCATCGGGATGAGGGGCGAAAACCAGCAGATCAATAGGCTTTGTGTTGGTCACGTATTTTCCTGCTTGAATGCAATAAATAGGTTTGGATAAGTTACTCCAAATAGATGGTATAGGCACGGGTTGTAGTGATAAGAATGGTGCTATTACTATTGGAAATATTGGTCCTGACAAGTCCATTGATGGTTTAGGTAACGGAAGATAGCACGGACAAGGCTGATATAGGTAAGGCCAGTAAACAGGTACATTTCTGTACGTTTTTTCTATCAATGCTTGTTCCTCCATTCTTAATAATAGACTCTGTATCGCCTAGGAAGATGGGACAAGGGGTTCTTGAAGTCGATATTCTGGGAAACTCCGCGGGTTAAAAATATCTTGGTAATAAATCTAAAGTTCGATAGAGTTGAAGAGGTGGAAGTTGAAAATTCTTTAAGTAGTCTTGAACTCTATCAAACCACCAACTTACTTAGATACAAAGATAAGGTAATTTAAAATAATACCAATTTAACTATATTCAGAACACCAATAAAATTAGGCGAATATAATCTTATGCTATGTAAGCGAATATAGATTTGTTAAAGGGATAACGCCAAAATTTTGAATTATCTATAGTGACCTTTAGCGGGTCGTAAAGCTTAAGTTAACAGGAAAAAATTAATGTCAATGAATCTCAAACGTTAATGGCAAATCAAAATGCACAGAAATGACAAAATAGGTTTAGATTATTTCCTTGACCTACATTGTCAACACATCCTAAATCACCCTGATGGTTTCGGCAGATAATTTACTCCCATGCCGGATGCCTTATCTTAAATCGACGTTTAATAGTAAAAGGGTGCCGAAAATTCTAAACCTCTAAAGTCTTGGGCTCTTGCCACGTGCTTGTATTTAGCAATATCAATACCTATAGTTAAATTTAATTTGTTGCCTTTAGAGTATTTGATTTAAAAAACAATTTCATCATTGGTGGCGTAACAATAGTTGTTACAAGTACCACAACAACTAACACAGCAAACATATCTTGGCTAAGTAGATTGGATTCTAAACCAATAGCAGCAATAATTAATGCTACTTCACCACGGGAAACCATTGCTGAACCTATTCCCAAAGAACTATTCCAACTAAATCCAGCAGCTTTTGCACCAATTGCAGAGCCGACTAACTTAGTTAAAATTGCTAATACACTAAGAATGGCTATTAGAAAAATATTTTCAGTAATACCAGTGAACTCTGCCGTTACACCAATCGAGGTAAAGAAAACAGGAACAAATATAGAATAACTAATCGTTTCTACCTTCTCAAAAACTTCGTGTTTGAAATCCGTTACGCTAATTGCCACGCCTGCAATATAGGCTCCGATGATGGCGGCGACGCCTGTATATTCTGCTAAGTAAGCATAAACAAAACAAATAACTAGAGCGGACGAAATGACCGTTTCTGTTACTTTTAATGATGAGAACTTCTTTAAAAACCAAGGTATTACCTTCCATCCAACAAGAATAGCTCCCGCAAAGAAAATGACTTTCTTTAAAACAACAGTGATTAAATTCACATCTCCGCCTGCAAAACTCATCAAGAATGCTAATGCGATAATTACTACAACATCATCGATTACAGCTGCTCCTAAGATTGTGGTCCCTTCAGGTGTTTTTAAACGATTCATCTCCTTCAGTGCTTGAACCGATATACTTACACTTGTTGCAGAAAGTAATAGCCCCAAAAACCAAGATTCCATTGTACTTAAGTTTAATGCCAACCCAGTAAAGTGACCTAAAACAAGGGGAACAATAATGCCACCAAAACCAACTAATGTTGAGGCTTTTCCAGTTCGTTTGAATTCATCTATATCTGTTTCCAATCCAGCTATAAACATTAATAAAATAACTCCGATTTGACTAAATTCAGCTAATGTTTCTGTTTCATTTATTAATCCAAGAACCGATGGTCCAAGTACAATTCCAATGAGAAGTTTTCCCAGAACAGAAGGCTGCCCTAATCTAACACTAAGACTTCCTGCTATTTTTGATGCAATTACAATAATCGCTAATTGTAGGATTAACACTTAAATTACCACCTTTCGTTATTATGATTTGTCATTGTTTAATAAAAATACAAAAAGAGCCTGTTACCAAAGGACATAATTATCCCTTGGTGACAGGCTCCTCCAAGTACACTCTGTATTTTATTAGTTATACTTTAACATAAAATTAGTTGTAGAAAATTAAATTTTTATGTTTATATTATTTCATTCGTCCTCTTGGTCCCCCCAGATCGCTTGGGCCTTTTTTTTTAATAGTAATATTGCGGCAGCTTCCGCCAATGCTTTCTCTTTTTTAAGTAAATCTCTTTCTAACGTTTTTGCTCGTTTTTTCTCTTCTTTTAATTCTTGATTCAGCTGCTTCGTTTGATTAGTTTCTCGACCATTCTAAACTCCCCCGTTAGCCATCCATATAGAGAGAACTAGGAAAATTTACTTTCTCTAATATCATAGAACAGTTTGAGTTACTTCAAATTTTGTTTAAACCACAAGCGTCACAAACCGACACTCTTTCGACTAAATACCAAATAGGCTATACTAATCAAACGATTGATTGAAACAGCTGTAAATACTGATTGATAAGCAATTCCCCCTGCAAAGCAAGTATGAAGATTGTCGAAATGCGTTTGAACATTCCGCAGGAAATAATCCACCTTTCTACAAAAACAGATGAGCTTCTCCCAAACCTCCATGATTCTATTAAAATCCCGACTTTTTGATACTATCCAAACGTTTGATTAAAAGTAGCCTCAGACCACTCATTACTAGATTTATAACTCTAAATGCCTGTGAAGAATGTCGAGAGCTGTCCTCAACAATGACTCTTTAAAAAGGAACCATGATTAGTTTCTGAACCAGGATTCGTGCCAAACCCCATTACTGTGACTTGTTGCTAATTTCCTCTAGTGATCATATTTTGGAAATGTCAAAAAAAAACTACCTAAAAAAATGCTGTAAGCCTTTTGCCTTTAAATACAAAAAATACCACAGCAGTAAGATCTGTGGTAGTAAAAATTTGTACTTTCTTATTCATACAAAAAACAACCTTTTCAGGTTGTCTTCAATTTGCCTGGCAACGTCCTACTCTCAC
>NZ_JAGGQR010000033.1:0-36779 GCF_018613205.1 Bacillus sp. ISL-46 | reverse complement strand
GCTGGGAAGCTTTATGCAAATCCTTACAGCTCTTAGTATTCTTTGACAAATACATTTAAAGGATATATGTTAATAATAACAGAACCCACCACGCCTCTTAACAATGCGGACCAAGGTGTTATCTTTAGATAATGTGGGTCAAGGATATTTAAATAAAAGGCATGAACATATTTGACATATCAAATATGTTCATGCCTTTTGTTGACCAAAAGCACCTCACAAACCCGTATTTTACGGTAAATAAAAGGAATCCATTTTGAAAAAAGGATTTGATCAAAATGGATTCTTATTTAGTAGATTTAAGTTTTGTTTTTATAAAAAAGTTTGATCTTTTTGTGCTGCGTTCTTCCGCAATTGCGCCCGATTGCGGAAGATCGTTTTACTGTTTGTTGGCTGCACTTTTTTCCCGAAAAGCCCCCAGACTCTTACCCCACTTCCTTTTTTGAACGAAGGATCTGACTCCTTTGTCCTGTCACACTCTCCGCAACATTCGATTAATCTTCTCCTCATCAAACTCGCTATAACCCTGCTTCATTCCCCATTCCAGCATATGCTCGTAGTCTGGATGGTTTTTATCGCTGATGATAAGAAGAAATGCTTCGTAACCTGGTTCTCCTCCTACATCTTCTGGCGGAGCAGCTCCTTCTCCATCTAAACAGATAGGATAATTGAGATCGAAGTTTTCAATCACTCTTTCTAACTCGATAGTATGCTGCCAGCCATCTCCGAAGTCATAATTGTATACAATCTTAGCCGGAAGATATTCGGACAGCTTTATACCTGTATCCATTTTCATTGGTACATCACCTTGGTAATGAAAAGCTTCTTCGTTACACACTAGGTTTACAATCGGTCTATGTTGGTTGGTCGGGATGACTTTGCCATCCGCGTTACTTGGATAAATATAAAAATCATACAGATGGCTATTCTGCCAGTGAAATGCAATTTGTAAAATTCTATGCAATTTAGGAAAAGTAGTATTAGTTGGCACGACAATCTTCCGCCTAACTTCGTGTCTCTCAAGTATCAACTTTACCTTAAGTTCCACTGCTTCAGATTGAAAAATCGGTTGACCAGCCAACTCCTCCAAATGCTTATACTTTTCTTCTTTTGGATAAATGTAGTCATTCTTTCCTACTCCTACTAATAAGCCATTAATCCTTAAGCTCATCTCCACTTGATTGATGCTATCGTTATCGAGTAATTCCCCAAAGTGATAAACATTTTCACATACCTTGTTCATTCTGGCTACAAATGCTCTATCTTTTGTTTTGGAGAAGGTAATATGAGGAGAGTGTTGCAAAAACTGCTCGATCACTTCATCCTTGATACACTCCGCTTCGAATGTTTCCCGGATGGCCTGTACGATTAACTTACTTATAGTTTTCATATCCTTTGCTTTTAGGCCATGGAGGATGATTGCATATAAGTTTCGATCATTCACCAACACAACCGTCTTCTTCCGACCAACCTTTAATAAATTGGCATGCCAAGAAAACAAGGGATTTTCTTCTATCTCAGTAACCGGGGGTACCTCAAGTTCATCTAGTAGCTTTTTGGTACATTGAATTAGCATATGTATTAGCTCCTTCCATCAGCTCGGCTGTTCTTATTGGTAGCTTAGTTGGGCTTGTAAGTATGAACATATTTTAACACATACCTAATCCGGACCTGTTCTCATTTCCATTTCAAACTGCAACCATTGCATACTGGAAACAAGAGAATCGCCAGAATTCGGCTTTTTCATAAAATAGTTATTTATTTTTAATGAATTAGTAATGATTTATCGAAAAATACGTGACAAAAAAGTTCGTTACTTGACAATTTAGCCCAATTCAAAAAGGAGCACTTACTCAACAAGTGCGCCCGATTATGGAAGATCATTTAAGTTGTCTTATTGAAGATAAGCACCCGTTAGCGAAACAAGAGATGCCAATCATTTCTTGTTAATTTTCACCCAAGCTCAACAAAATTAAGAAGCAGTAACTTCTCCGGCGACTCAAATCCTCATACAAAGGAGAGGAATACAATTTCATACAATTATTTAATTATTTTTGTTCCTTTGTTATCCTTCTTTTAAAAAGTTCTACAATGTTAATTGGGATTTTGATCTTTTTAGCTATATTTAAACTTGTTTCTTAAGGATTGTTTTGTAACTCATTTCGAATGATTGAAAGTAACTCATTTTTAGTCACTACTTTCTTCCTCCCCTAGATAAAATTGCGATACTGACAGGAGAGTCTCCCGCTGGAAGCACCTTAATTACTTTATTCTTTTTCGTATCAATAACAGATATGGTATCATCATCGAAATTTGTAACAACGGCGATTTTTCCGTCAGGAGTTATGTCGATTTCGACGGGTTCTTCTCCTACTTGAATCTTCTTTGTGACTTTATTACCTAACCAATGCGCCACCCAAAGATGTTCCAACGGAATAAATGAAATATCCACGTCTATGATGTAGGAGGAACCACTTTTTGCAGCAACTTTATTCAACGGATTTTTTACTAAAAGATTCCCTTGTAACAAATACTATCTTTACACCATGACAAATAAGGGAGAAAAACCATGAAAGTATTCGGAGTATTTGTATTTATTCTTTTATTAGCCATTTCATTAAGTGTATTAATGGACATTCTCTTAGGCTTTAAGCTCTCTCATGCATTAGTGCATTTACTCAACCCGTTTTGGGTAATAGAACCTGGAGAATATGTAATGATAGCATTTCTTTTATTGATTACAATTGGTCAGCAAATCGCGATTATCATAAAAAATAACAAACAAAAGGGTTCTAGTTAGCTTTTCTTCTTAAAACGCTTGCGAATGATGGAAACAAACAACATGAACAACGGAATAATCATAAGAAAAGGAATGTGAAGATAATAGCCTGTAATAACCAAGCCTTCTTCCATATGTTCGGCAAAATCTGAGGCAATCACCGTTGACAAATAAATGAGAATAACCCCAACTGGTAAAACCATTTGTTGATGATTTTTTAACTTGAACAAGTCGACCATTCCGATTACCGCGGCATAAAAAAAGATGGCGATTTTAAAAAACATCGTAATCAGAAAGGTAAACACAACAATAGCATCGAGTCGTTGTAAAAACTCCATAAGATTGACCTTTCCGATGGTTGATAACAAAGGAAACGTTGATCTTTCCACTTCTTCCATACTAAGAACGGCGATATTTAGACTTGCTGTATAACTTAAGATAACCCCGCTTGAAATCAAGGCAGATAGCCACACTTTTTTTACTGATCCAGGTCGATTTAAATAGGGAAGCAGCATCGTAAAGACAATCATTTCTCCAAAAGGGAAAGAGATAATCAACGGAAAGGCTGCCTTTAAGATTGGTTTCCATCCGTTTTCAAGAAATGGCTGTAAATTATGAATATCGATATTGCCTGAAACAAAGACCAAAAAATTTCCTGCTACCCCAAACAAGAGTAAAATGACAATAAATACTTCTGCTGTTCTCCCTACAACTTCAATCCCTAGATAAAGTACATAACAAATGGCAAGAACCATTAAGATATTGATTGCCAATAACGGTGTTGCTGACATAGTCGATGAAAGCAGCAAATCACCGAACTCACGCAGATTTCGGGCAGCAATGTATAAAAAGTATAGAATGTATAACAAGCCAATGATCCACCCCAGATATTTACCAAATATTTTTCTAGCGTATCCGGTCAACGGCAGGTTGGGATATTGGCGAAATAAAGAGTAGTGAATGAAAAATAAGACAATTCCTCCACCCAATCCTAAAAGAATCGTAAGCCAGGCATCTTTTTTGGCACCTATTCCATAACTTATGACCAGTGAAGTCCCCAATTCAAACATAAACATCATGGCGAATAGTTGAATGCCACTAATTTTTGCCTTCTCCATCGGCTTAGAAGACCTCCCTTCGTTACTTGTCATGACTGGGTGCATTTATTTTTCTAATATGTTCTTGTCTGCATACATGTTTGGTAGATAAACGCTTGTACCTCTACTCTAGTCATTCATCATATCCTACTTCCTATTTTTAATCCTTTTAAGAACGGAGGGGTAGGTTATGGTGAAAAAATTTAAAACACTTGTACATATCATGATCACCATAAAAATAGCGCTACTAAACAAAATGGGTCTAGTTAGCTTTATGTTTGAAACGGTTGCGAATCATGGCAACAACCAGCATGAACAACGGCAAGATCACCATGATAAGCGGAAAAAAGTAATATTGTGCCGTTTTTTGCCCTTCTTCAATATGTTCCGCAAAATTTGAGGCAATCGCCATTGATAAAAAGATGAGAATAATCCCGGCTGGTAAAACAATTTGTTGATGATTTTTTAAATTGAACAAATCGACTATTCCGATTACTGCGCCATAAAAAAGAATGGATATTTTGAAAAACATATTAATCAAAAGAGTAAAGACAACAAGAGCATCAAGCCGTTGTAAAAACTCCATAAGATTGACCTTCCCTATTGTTGATAACAAAGGAAAAGTAGATCTCTCTACTTCTTCAACACTAAGAACGGCGATATTTAAACTTGTTGTATAACTTAAGATAAGACCGCTTGAAATTACGGCAGACAGCCAAACTTTTTTAGCTACTTCGGGCCGATTTAAATAAGGAAGCAGCATGGTGAAGACAATCATTTCTCCAAAAGGGAAAAAAGTAGTTAAAGGAAATGCTGTCGTTAGGATTGGTTTCCATCCATTTTCAAGAAACGGCTGCAAATTATGGATTTCGACATTACCTGAAAAATAGACTAAAAGATTTCCTGTGAAGCCTATAACGATCATAATAATAACAAATACTTCTGCTGTCCTGGCTACTACTTCAATCCCTAGATAAAGTACATAACAAATGGCAAGAACCAACAAGATATTAATCGCCAATAACGGTGTTTCTGTCAATGTTGATGAAAGTAGCAAATCACCGAAATCACGCAAATCTCGGGCCGCATCGTACAAAAGGAATACGACGTATAATAGACCAATTATCCACCCAACGTATTTGCCAAATATTTTCCTGGCATATCCAGTCAACGGCAGGTTCGGATATTGACGAAATAAAAAGTAGTAAATAAAAAATAAGACAATTCCACCACACAACCCTAAAAGAATCGCGAGCCAGGCATCTTTTTTAGCAGTTATTCCATAACTTACGACAAGCGCGCTTCCAAGTTCAAACAAAAACATCATGGCAAATAGTTGAAAGGCACTAACTTTTGCTTTCTCCATTGTCTGGAACCCCCCTTTCGTTTTGATTTTGCCCCCTTATTTTATATATGGTTTTGTTCGTAAGCCTGATCGTCGAATAAACGCGTGTACGTTTACGTTGACTTCTGTCTCAGGAAAGATTTCATCATCCCATTTTTTATTGATCTTCTTCCACAATTTTGGGTTCTCACGGTTGATATATTCGCTAAAACGAAAAATATCGGTTTTTTGTTTTTTGGCATCTTTTAAGGCCATCATTACTTCGTCTTTTATTTCCTTCTCCATCTGGTTTTCAAGTTTTTCAATGGTTTCATGTTTACCGAGATCGATTGGACAATGGACTTCTGAGATGTGGCCTTCTGATTGAACTGTGATCTGAATAACGGGTTTTTTGTTTTTTATTTCCGTTTTAATTTTTGTGTTGGAGCGCATAACGTCCACTGCAATCCCCTTTTTTTTCTTTTCACAATTAAGGTCTACAATGGTTTTTTTCAACTCATTATTAATCCATGTAGCACCACGGGCAGCATCTCCATCCAACCATTTTTTGAGTCTACCCTTTTTAAAAATAGCAAGTCCTCTTATTTCGATCGTTGTCTTTGGAGATATTTGTTGAACGTTTGTTAACTTGTTCCCTTCTTTTGGATCACCGGTAATCTGAACCCCCGTTAAATTTGCCCCTTCTCCTCCTAATTGTTGAATAACTTGATCGGCACGGGTACTTGCATACTCTCCCCAGATTTTTGTGGTGGATTCCAAGCCACCAATAATTTTAGCAGAAGGAACGTCCTCTAAAGGAGTCGTGATTTGGAGAAGAGTCTTTGCTGTATTATCTCTTACAATTAAAATGGGAAAAAGAGTACGAAATTTCGAATCACGTTCAATCCAATCAAACAAATCTTGAATCCCTTTTTTTCTCGCTAGCTCCTCTCCAATCACCATTAATTGGACATGAGGAAAAAAAAGTTCCTGGGGTGACTTTGGCGCAATTTTTCGGAGCGCCTCCGCAACAGTGCTTCCTGTAGCCGAATAGGTCGTAACAGGAGCCACTTGGGCTTTCCCTCCTTGCCCTGATGCACTAGCTATTTGTCCTTCATTTATAACTTGTACCGTAACGCGATATCTGTTTTCCAAATTATCGCCGCCTTCATCAATGCCAATAGCGTTTACTATGTCAAGATCTTGTAATTCGGCACGATCCCAACATCCTGACAGTAATACGGTAGATAAAATCATACAGAGAATGATGAATGGTTTAAGTTTCATTAGAATCCCTCTTCGACTCGTTATCCTTTATTTGACCTTCTCTTGGTGACGGGCCTAGATTCTGAGTATTCCCTGTCCTCTTTATTTTCGTTTGGTTAATCAATCGAGGACGTTTTGACAAAAACGGCTTTGGAAAGCGAATGATGGTATCTTTCCAATCAGCAAAAATGATGGGAGCAAAAGGAACCAAATAAGGAATACCAAAAGAGCGAATGCTACAAGTGTGTGCGACTAAAACAATGACTCCGAGTCCAATTCCGTAAAGCCCGAAAGAAGCTGCCAACATCATCATGACAAATCGAAGTATACGTGTCGCATCCGTCATCGCAGCATGGGGCATGGTAAAACTGGCGATTGCCGTCCCTGCCACCACAATCACCATTGAACTTGAAACAATTCCTGCCTCAACAGCTGCTTGTCCCAATACAAGTGCGCCAACGATGGAAACAGCCTGTCCAATCGGACGTGGCATCCGAACGCCGGCTTCCCGCAAAACTTCAAATGTAATTTCCATTAACAAAGCCTCTATAAATACCGGAAATGGAATTCCGTGCCGCTGTGCTGACAGACTAACTAATAAAGGCGTTGGAATCAATTCCGGGTGAAACGTAAGAAACGCAATAAAAAGGGACGGTCCAAGAAGGGTTATTAAGAATGAAACAACTCTTAGAAGTCTCAAAAAACTGGCAATTTGCCAACGCGTATAATAATCTTCAGCCGTTTGAAAAAACTGATTCCATGTCGCTGGTAAAATTAAAGGAATCGGTGTCCCATTAACAAAAATAGCGACACGTCCCTCCAGTAAATTTCCGGCTACCACATCTGGACGCTCTGTTGTAAATATGGTTGGCCAAGGTGTCCATATGTCATCGTTAATCCATTCTTCGATTGTATTGGAACCAGTAATTTCATCTACTTCTATTTTATCCAGCCGTTCTTTTACTTCGGTAAGAAGTTTGTCATTGACAATTCCTTTTACATACATAATGGCTACATCTGTTTGTGTGATCTTCCCTAGCTGCATGGTTTCAACCCATAGATTAGGGCTTTTAATTCTGCGGCGAACCATGGCTGTATTGGTAATAAGCGCCTCAACAAAGCTCTCTTTAGGACCTCGGACAGCAGGTTCTGTCGTAGGTTCTGTAATGGCTCTTAAATCTCCGCCTTCTGCCGCACAGCTAATGGCTTGATTCCAGCCATCAATCAAAAGAATGGATTGTCCAGATAAGATGGAAAGCAACATCTTGTTCCAGTCCGTTATGTCCTCAACTGTCCCAACTGTTAAGATATTCTCTTTAATGTATGTAAATAATTGGCTCGGTGATTGGGGATCAACACTTTCAGTATTGTTACCGTTACCCATTAGTCTTTCTATGATAGCACTGCCAATGATATCTTTATCTGCTAACCCATTTATATAAATAAGCGCAACTTTATGCAAGGAAGGTTTTCCCATTTTAAATTCACGGATACCTAGGTCACCGCTGTTCCCTAAAGCTTCCTTAATATTTTTAAGGTTTTCATCTAAGTGTTCACTAAGTTCCTGTTTGTTTGAGGTTATTTTTGTTTCCTCATACTGGAGTGTCTGCTTTCTTTTTTTCCGCTTTTTTATTAACCGATTCCATGCACTGTTCATTTTCTTATACACTCCAAGTTTATAGTGTTACCGAAAGAAGTGTTCGTTGTGTTCCCTAGTTATTTAGCCTATCTATTTTCCAGTTTTTTATACGTTTAAGATATCCTTGCATACTTAAGGGATTTCTAATATGGTCTCTCATTCCTCGAATCGATTCCATACCCCTTTATTCAGTTGTTTATTAGTGTTAAATGGTTATGAATGGTTTGTTCTTTTATCCACTGTTTTACCCTAACCATTCGAAAGTCGAAGGCTATTTTCAATAATTCAGTCAGTCGATATTGGAAGAAATTCTTATCTCAAAGTTAGGGGTGTTCTTGTAACCGTCCTTGAATCTGTATATTGTTCTGTGCATTGATGAGGTCGCCTTACTTCAAAATGAAATTCGTTAAATAAGGATTTAACGCAAAGTTAATTAAAGTAAAAGGAAAGTGAAAGTTAAAACATAACTTTGCATTGCTCGTTATATATATAAAGAACATTTGATCCTTTGTGCTGACCCTTGCATAGCCAAATTTCATATAATCTCCATCCTATACTTTGAACAAGTCTGTTTGAACATATTGATAGCTTGATATCATCGCTTTTTCATTTGTTCATGCAGTGTGTACTTAAATTGAACACCTATACGAGAAGAGGACCAACAAAACTTAAGTTTGCTGGTCCTCTTCTCACTTTTTTATAGTTACCATAACTCACTTGTGTAAATTTTATATTTATTTTGCACATCCAATCATTTATAGTACGTACTATTCTGAATTTCTTAGTAATAAAGAACTTTTCATTGTTCTATAATCACGTTCTATAATTGAAGATTGTACAACAATAATTTAGCTTAATAAGAACCCAAAAAGTTATAAGAATCAAGCTCCAGTAGTTGGGGGAAGTAACAGTGAAGCTGTCACCACCCGCAATAAGGGTGTTTAAGAATTATAAATGTAAAGTGTTCTCCTTTACCGATTGCTTTTCTTCTATTTTCCTCTTACCTTTTGAATTACGTTCTTTCACTTTCTCCTCCCAAAAATCAGCACCTTTAATGCCGAGTTTAACAGGGTCGAAGACTGGTTCAATGCCTGCTTTCTTCTGTTTTTCATAATCTTTAAATACTTTTAAGGCTGTTTTAGTTAGCATTAAAATAGCCACTAAGTTTAGCCAAGCCATGCTTCCGAAGCCAAAGTCACCAAGTCCCCATAATAGGGATGCGTTTTCGACACTTCCAATGTAGATCATTCCTAAGAAAAGAATCATTAAGCCTACTTTAAACCCTTTTAAATTTCTATTTCTTCCAAGGTAAAAGAGGGTTGTTTCAGAAATATAGTAGTAAGCCATTAGCGTTGTAAAGGCAAAGAAGAAGATCGCTATCGCAACAAACAAACCACCAAATCCAGGGATAACGCTTTCAACAGCCGCCTGTGTCCACATTGGTCCAGCTTCAACACCTGGGATGTTGTCAACAATCGGCTGCTGTCCTTCTGGAGTAACGCTGTACATGCCGGTGATTAGAATCATAAGTGCCGTAGCTGTACAGACAATGATCGTATCAATATAAACAGAGAATGCTTGAACAAGACCTTGTTTTGCCGGATGGGATACAGCAGCAGCAGCTGAACTATAGGTTCCTTCCCCTACACCAGCAACGTTGGAAAATACTGCTCTCTTAACACCCCATGCAATCGCTGCACCGATCATACCGCCAAACATTTCATTTGCCCCAAATGCACTTGAAATAATTAACCCAAACATTGCTGGAATTTCTGATGCATTGGAAACTAAAAGAACGAAAGTGATAATCACATACCCTAAAGCCATAAAAGGTACAACTTTATCCGCAACAGAAGCGATTCGCTTCACACCGCCAAAAATAATGATGCCAAGTAATACAACAAGAACGATACCCGTGATGCTTTTATTGAGTCCAATTGTGTTTTCGAATCCAACAGCAATCGTGTTAGCCTGAATACCTGGAACTAAAATTCCGTAACACAGTGTAACAACAATCGCAACCAACACCCCGAACCACTTCATATTTAAACCTTTTTCAATAAAATAAGGAGTTCCGCCTCGGTATTGATTACCATCTTTTACTTTATAGACCTGTGCAAGAGTCGATTCAACAAAAGCACTTGCTCCTCCTAATAAAGCCATGATCCACATCCAGAAAACCGCTCCTGGACCTCCAAATGCAATCGCAGTAGCAACCCCAGCGATATTTCCAATACCGACCCGGCCAGCTAAAGCCATACAAAACGCCTGGAAAGAGGACACACCAGATTCTGGCTCACCCTTTTCAAAAAGAAGCCTAATCATTTCCTTAAAATATCTAATTTGCACAAAACGTGTCATAATGGAAAAGAACAATCCAGCACCAAGAGCAAACACTACTAGCCCGAGACTCCAAACCATACCCGACGCTTTATTAACTAATTCTTCCATCCTATACCTCCTCCACAAACTTAAAGTTGATAATTCTACACTTTCCAACTATTTAATATAGTTGTAATTTTCAGGTAAATACAGACTGTGCAATAGGACATGGGACAGACTAGCTGTCCCGTTCCCATCCGATAGTACACGTGACCCGTCCCATTGTTCCTTAGATTAACTCGTCCTGCTTGATGTTAACAAATACACTTTTCACTTCTGTATAGTTCTGTAAACCATACTCTCCACCCATTTCGCGGCCGATTCCTGATTGTTTATAGCCACCGAAAGGCATTGTTTCCCATTCAAGACCAAAATCATTAATCCAAACTGTACCTGATTGCAGCTTGCTGGCAATGTAATGACCTTTTTTCATACTTTCTGTCCAAATACTTGCGGCTAAGCCATAGTCACTATCGTTTGCTCGTTTAATGACCTCTTCAACCGTATCGAAAACGAAAATGGACATGACTGGACCAAAGATTTCTTCACGAGCAATCACCATATGATCCTCTACATCAGCGAAAATGGTTGGCTGTACAAAATATCCTTTTTCAAATCCTTTTTCCCCACCGGCTACAAGGCGCGCTCCTTCTTTTTTCCCTTGTTCAATATAATTAAGTACAGTTTGATGCTGTTTAGCTGAAACAAGTGGGCCCATTTCCGTTTCAAGGTTCATTCCGTCACCTAGCTTCAGTGCTTTCGCCCGCTCAGCTAAAGCTTCTACGACACGGTCATAAATGTTTCGCTGTACAAATACACGTGTACAAGCACTACAGTTTTGCCCATGATTGTACATCGTTCCGTTAAAGGCCCCTTCAATTGCTTCTTCAAGATTGGCATCTTCTAAAATAATGGCTGGTGATTTTCCGCCAAGCTCTAGCGTAACGCCTTTAATTTGATCTGCAGCTTTTTTCATAACTTCTTTTCCGACAGCTGTTGATCCAGTAAATGCGACTTTATCAACATTTTTATGAGTGATGATCGATTCTCCCGCAATTCTTCCTGTTCCTGGCACAATATTCACAACACCGTCTGGAAAACCAGCTTCTTTAAACAACTTTCCTACGTATAGAAGAGATAGTGGTGTTTCAGTTGCTGGCTTAATAACAGCCGTACATCCAACGGCAAGTGCAGATCCGAGCTTCCAGGCAGCCATGGCAAGCGGGAAGTTCCATGGAATAATTTGGCCTACAACCCCAACAGGCTCGTGTACAGTATAGGTTACATAATCCTTTGAAATTTGAGTTGTCATACCAAATATTTTCGTGGCCCAGCCGGCATAATATCTAAAATGCTGGATGGTTCCATCGATATCATCTGCGAGAGCGACCTTGTAGGGCTTTCCATTATCCAATGATTCTAGCTGTGCAAGTTCCTCTCGATTTTCTTCTAAGAGGTCCGCAAATTTATAGATTAGATGAGAGCGTTCTGCGGCATCCATTTTTGTCCATTCGCCTTCATCAAATGCCTTTCTTGCAGCAGCTACCGCAACGTTAATATCTTCCTCTTGTGCTTCACTTACTTCCGCAATGATCTCTTCATTTGCAGGATTAACAACGGAAAACGTTTTACCACTAATCGCCGGTACATATTCACCGTTGATATATAATCCTTTCACCCCTTCCAAGAATTCCTGAACTTTCGGTTTCAAATTGTAGTTTGTCGCTTGCATTTTCTCTCTCCTTCACTGTTTTAGTTATTTACTGTTTCTAAATTGGCAAGTAGGTCTTTTAGCTTTTGATCTTCCTCAGGTGATAGACCTAAACGAGGGTAACGCGCAGGACCTCCAGCCTGTCCATTTAATTCCATGGCTCTCTTCACAATTTGCACATACTTTCCAGATCCTTCAAGGAACGCACAAAGTGGTAAAATACGATCATTGATTGCCCATGCTTCTTCCAACTCACCGTTTTGGAAATGGTTATACATGTCTGTAACAAGCTTAGGCACGATATTTCCTGCAACAGAAATCCATCCAGTTGCTCCAACTAAGTAAGACTCCATAACAAGCTCTTCAGCGCCGCAGAAAACTTCAAAGTCTCCCTTACCTTTTCTTGCGAGATCTCTTACCTTGCCAATTTCACCGCTTGATTCCTTAATGTGAGTCACATTTTCACAATCCTTACCAATCTGAAGCATTAAATCTGTGCTCATATTAACGCCAGAAGTAAATGGGTTGTTATAAAGCATGATTGGTAGATTAACAGCACTAGATACTTCTTTGAAATGATGGTAGATTTCATTTTCCTTCGGCTTCATGTAATAAGGGTTAATGATTAGAGCACAATCAGCCCCATGTGCTTCAGCCTGCTTTGTATACTCAATTGTTTCTTTTGTTGTTTCAGCAGAAGTACCAACAATAACAGGGATGCGGCCGTTTACCTCCTTCATAACAGTTTCTACCATTTGGAATTTTTCTTCTTTTGATAGACTGACAAATTCACCTGTACTCCCATTGATGACGATACCTGCCACACCTTGATCCATGAAGTAATTAACATTATTCTTTACTCCGCCCCAATCGATTTCTTGCTCCTGTGTCATTGGTGTAATTAATACCGGATAAGCTCCTCTAATTGTAGTCATTTTTATTTTCCTCCTGTATATTTAATAGTTTTTTATTTTAATAAAAACCCTGCGGATAATGGATCTGTCGGGTCTAATACATATGTCTGCATACCTGTAATAAATCCGCGGGCTGAAAAACTAAACTCGTAACCGGTTTCAATTTGTGCTGAAAGTTCTGCTGTCAGTTTGCCATTAAAAATGCTTTCATTTTCAATTCGGCTATCTGCAGATATATCGCCATTTCCTAATAAATAGGCGTTGCAGGCAGCTAGAGTGCCAAATCCTGGAGAACGCACAATATAACGATCCGGACGGAATGTTACCGTTTTGATTTTTCCTTCACTTTTTTGCGAATGATCCAGCAAGATCACTCGGCTGACAGCATATTTGCCTTCTAAGGCCTCAATCGCCTTTTGTCCCCATTGGTTAATGTCAGGAAGGTTCTCCATCTCAATCTCAAAAGGTAGTTCTGCCTTATCAAATATCGCATAAAGCTGATCGGCTTGAACTAGAGCAACTTCTGTCTGTAAATCTAAATAAGACACTGCCACACGAGTTTGTACAACCTGGCATGGTTCGCTTTTTAACTTAACTAATTTCACTTCATCGTCTTTCATAACAGCAGTAACAGTAACAATACCGTTGACTGTTTCAACGCTGTATTCATTGGAAGGATTTGCCTTTAATTGACCACACTCTAGCAATACGGTTATGACAGCGACAATTCCACCATATTGAATTGGAAGAGTTCCGTTATGATCGAAAAAGATAACAGCTACATCGGCACCGCTTTTAATAGGTGGAACGACCAAACAGCCATTCAGTCCAGCAAATCCGCGGGGCTCATTTAAAAGAAGTTTAATCTGTTCCTCATAGGCAAGTGGAAATTGATCATTCAGCTCCTGTAAACTTTGATAATAAATAAATGGAGCATTCCTAATAATACGGTATGCCTCTCCTGCTACGTGTACATCGGTTGCTATGTAAGCACTTTGAATTTTCATTTCACATCCTCCATTTCATGTTCCATTGGGGGAATGAGTAAAAAGCCTTCTTTAAGCGGATCTTCCTCGTTATAAAAGAACCGGTGCATTCCCATTAGCCATGCAGAACCAGTGATTCTTGTAATAACAGCTTCCACGCCCTGTACATCTGTGGTTTCAAGGACTCGTCCACGGAATAAAGAGCCGACAATACTCTCATGCACAAATTCCTCATCGATACCTATCTCCTTTTTGGAATAGAGGACAGATAATTTGGCCGATGTACCTGTACCGCATGGTGAACGATCAATCCCACCTGGAGGGACGATGACCGTGTTTTTCACATCTGCTTCTTTATGGGTTGAATCAGTGAAAAATTCAATATGGGTCAACCCGCGAATAAATGGGTACTGTGGATGAACGACATCCGTTTTTTCGTTAATGGTATTTCTAATTTTGATACCTATTTCAATGATTTTTGATGCATTCTCCGGTATCAGCTCTAATCCAACAGATTTTGCGTCAATAATTCCATAGAAATTGCCACCATAAGCAATGTCTGCATCAATAATTCCAATTCCCTCAACATCAACAGATACACTCTTTAACAGGAATGCAGGGACATTACAGAAGGAAACCTCTTTTGCTTTTCCGTCCTCTACCTTAATCTCTACCTCAACAAGTCCTGCTGGTGTATCAAGTTTGATTGAAGTAACTGGCTCTTGAACAGGGATTAGCCCTGCTTCAATTAATGCTGTACAAACACCTATTGTGTCATGTCCGCACATTGGCAAATAACCGCCAGTTTCGATATATATAACACCAATATCTGCTTCTGGGTGACACGGATCTGTCAACAGTGCACCTGACATCACATCATGTCCTCTTGGTTCATTCATCAGCAGCTTACGAATCCAGTCATACTCTTTTTGCATATGAAGCATTTTTTCGGACATTGTTGCTCCCTTTAACTCTGGGAGTCCACTAATCAATGTTCTTGTCGGATTTCCGCCCGTGTGTGTATCAATGGTTGTAAAAACTCGATTTGCCTTCATCAGCTCAACACCCTTTCCTTAAATCGAGAAAATCTCAGCGGTTCAATTGGGATGCAAGTGTCCTTTTCATTAATCATTTCCTCTATCACTTTTCCAGTAACAGCGGCAAGACTTATTCCATCTCCCTCATGACCAGCTGCAATATAATAGTTTGGAATTCCCTCAACTTCTGACACAATTGGTAAGTGGTCTTCTGTCCAAGGCCTTAACCCCGCATAGGAACGTATGACCATCATGTCAGCCATTTTTGGATAAAATCTAATTGCGCGATTAGCAATACATTTAATAATTTCATTGTTGACCTTTGTATTAAATCCAACAAATTCGCGACTGCTTCCAATCAGGAAATTTTGACTTTCAGTTGGTTCGAAAACAAGGGCTACACCGTATTTTTCAGTAATCGGATCAACCTGGCGCTTGCCGCCAAATTTGGATATTAAGTAGCCAAATTCCATAACTTTTCTTGGACCTACAAATTCCTGGCGTGATGCGACAATGATATGGCCTTTTCTTGGTTTAATTGGAATGGACAAGTCCAGCATCTCGCCAATATATGGAGCCCATACACCTGCAGCATTAATGACATGATTTGCAGTGAAAGTCCCATTAGTTGTTTCAACTGTAAAAGTGCCGTCCGTCTTCCTTTTCATTCCAGTCACTTCAGTTTGTTTATGCGCTTTAGCTCCCATCTTTTTTGCACCCTCAAGAAGGTTAAAAGCAAGAAGATATGGATTAACTGTTGAATCTGTCGCACATTCTAAGCCGCCTAATAAATCATCAGCAAAATACTTGGAATCTTGGCGGATATCCTGACGATCCAACATCCTGAACGGCAAACCAGCCTCCTTCTGACGGTCAACCCATTTTTGTGCGGCTTCCATTTCTTCTTCTGTCTCACAGACAAGTATGCTTCCAGGTGCGCGATAATCAAAAGGCTGTTTCAATTCTTTGCTTAATTCATCTACTAATCTCTGGCTGACAAGTGACATTTGACTGTCAAATCCAGGATCTTTATCAATAGCTAAAATATTTCCATCACAGCGGGATGAAGTACCGCTGACAAATTCACCTTTTTCAATAACTGTTACATCTCTTCCAGATTTAGAAGTATAATAGGCAATTGCGCAGCCAATGATTCCCCCACCTATAATCAAAACATCACAATGATGTCTCACAAAACCAACCTCCCTTCATCTCGTTACATACTTTTATTAATGCAAGTAGCGTGCCAACTTTTATAACATGCGTAAAACAACAAATTTCAAACTAATTTTACAATTATTCCAAATATTCTTTTACATTCGTTTACAATTGTCAAAATTTTTGATAAATTAGTGTATAAAATATTAAACAGTGTAAATTTTTTTTTACACATCAGGAGGCTGTCATGTTTGAATTACCGTCAGTCAAAGAAATAATTGAAAATAATTTTATCTGTCTAAACCAAGTAGATAATGAAAACGCTTTACCAAAGGTTTATTTGCATGATTCCTTTGCCGTATTAGCTGATTCTTTTAAGCGCTATCCAGTCGTTGCCATCACAGATTCAAACGGTCAAACGCTTGGCTGTATCACAAATGAACAAATCATTAATTTTTTACACGATTCCTACAATCAATTAAAGGTTTTCTATGAAACTGTCATTGAAACGTCGGACGCTTCAGTCACGGTGATTGATGCTGATGAACGTGTCCGCACATGGACAAAAGGAGCTGAAAAAATTTTCTCCGTTAACAAAGATGAGATTATAGGCAAACCAATAATAGAATTCTTTGAACATCAAAATCTAGAAATCTTGGAATCATTACACAAAGGAAAAAGAATTCGGGGAAAGCATCACCAAGCAAGATCTGATCTATTTGTTCTTATAAATGCCAACCCTGTTTACTTTAATGAAAGTATTATCGGGGCAGTTGTATCGGAAACCAATGTGACAAACCAAGTTGTTCTTAATGAAAAACTATTTAATATGTCGACAGAAGTTCACCGTTTAGAACAGGAGGTAGCAAAATACAGACCTTCAGATCCCTTTAATGCCATTAAAGGGAAAAGCGCTGTAATGGAAAAAACGGTGCAAATGGCGAAAAAGGTATGCACTGTCCGATCAACTGTATTGATCTTAGGAGAAAGCGGGGTCGGTAAGGAGGTCTTTTCCAAAGCCATTCATGAGGCAACCGAAGAGCCTGACGCACCATTTATTTCAATCAACTGTGGAGCCATTCCTGAATCATTATTTGAAAGCGAATTATTCGGCTATGAGCGAGGTGCCTTCTCCGGTGCAGATCATAGAGGAAAAAAAGGAAAAATTGAACTCGCTAAAGGCGGTACTCTTTTTCTTGATGAAATTGGCGAAATGCCTTTAGAAATGCAGGTCAAGATGCTTCGGGTGCTTCAGGAAAGAAAGTATTACAAGGTTGGCGGCGAAAAAGAAATTGAAGCTGATTTCCGGGTAATTGCCGCAACAAATAGGGATTTAAAAGAATTAATAAAAGAAGGCCAATTTCGTGAGGATTTATATTATCGGCTGAATGTCGTCAGTATAAAAATTCCTCCATTAAGAGAGCGCCGAGAAGATATCGTTGAACTGATTTATTATTTTTTAAAGGATTTTTCACCGCGCTATCAGCGACCGATCCATAACTTCCCACAGGAAGTTATGCAAGAGATGCTTCAATATAATTGGCCAGGCAATGTCCGAGAGCTTCGTAATGTCATTGAACGCCTTGTTGTTTTTACGACAGATGGCGTCATTCGAAAAGAATACTTGCCATTTCATTCAGAAATGAGCTATCCAGATGTATCTAATACGGACCTACAGGAAAACAACATGGAAATGGACACAGTCATTTTGCCGCTTCAGGAAGAAATGGATCAGCATGAGAAGAAAGTGTTCGAAAAAGCATTGGCATTAACCCATGGCAACAAATTAGAATGCTCAAAAAAGCTGGGAATCACCCGAGCGACCCTTTACAATCGTCTAAAACGCCTTGGCTTAGCCTAATTTAAAATTACAATCTTCAAAGTTGGTACGATTCTTGCATTATATTTTTACATATAATTAAAGAGGGGGATTTTCCAAATGAGTAACAAAGAAGCACTTGTGATCTGCCGTTGTGAAGAAGTTACCTATGGACAGCTTTTCGCAACAGCGGAAGAATATCAATGCACAGCCAGGGAACTAAAGCTTAGAACAAGGGCAGGAATGGGTTTCTGCGGAGGACGCACTTGCAAAATTACGGTCGATCGGATCATTGAAAGTGTCGTACCTAATACAGAAGAAGGCGAAATTCCATTAAAATATCAGCCTCCAATTCGCCCAGTAACTTTTGGAACAGTAGGTGAAAATCATGGCTAGAATTATAGATCATCCGGTTTTAGGAAAATTAGACGATAGAAAAAAGATTCCTTTCATATTTGATGGAAAAGAATATGAAGCACACGAGAATGAAACAATCGCGGCAGCCATGCTAGCAAACGGTGTGAGAACACTGCGTGTTCATGAGGAAGGCGGAACACCAAGAGGGTTCTACTGCAATATCGGACACTGCATGGAATGCCGTGTAAATGTAAATGGTCAGGCCAATGTAAGAGCCTGTTTAACTGTTGTGAAGGAAAATATGGTTGTTGAAAGTGGGAAACAGCATCCTAATATTGTTAAAAGGATGGTGGAGAATCAATGATAGGTGTAATCGTAATAGGAGCTGGACCAGCCGGTTTAGCTGGTGCCATATCCTGTGCTGAAAATGGCTTAAAAGTAACCGTCATTGATGAATTTGTCAGACCAGGCGGAAGATTACTCGGCCAATTGCACCAGGGTCCGTCTGGTGAATGGTGGAATGGAATAAAAGAATCAGAGCGTCTGCACAATGAAGCTCAAAAACTATCAGTAGATATTCGCTGCGGCGTTTCTGTATACAACCTTGAAAAAGACGAGGATTCATGGAATGTTCATACTAATATAGGAACACTAACAGCTCCTTATGTGCTAGTGGCAACTGGTGCAGCTGAGTTCCCAATTCCTGTGCCAGGTTGGACTCTTCCAGGCGTTATGTCAATTGGGGCTGCACAGGTCATGACCAATGTTCATCGTGTTGAGGTCGGCAAAAAAGGCATCATCATTGGTGCTAACATTCTAGCATTTGCGATTTTAAACGAGCTGCAATTAGCCGGAATTAATGTGGAACGCATTGTTCTGCCAGAAAAGAGCCCGCTTAGCAAAAATGCCGGAGAACCGGAGGAAGTCATGAAGTCGCTTCTAAATGCGGCCCATCTTGCCCCGTCACCAATCTTGCGTTTCGGTAGCCACTTTATAAAAAATGAAGGATTCCGCAAATTAGGAATGAAGTTTTTCCCTAAGAGCGGCGTTAAGGTGAATGGCACACCATTGCAGCTTAGAAAAGCAGCTCTTGAAATTCTTGGCAAGGATCAGGTAGAAGGCGTCCTCACTGCAGATATTGATGCGATTGGAAATGTGATCAAAGGTACGGAAAAAACTTACGAAGCAGATTTTGTATGTATCGCAGGTGGCTTGTATCCGTTAGCAGAGCTTACAGCGGTTGCTGGTTGCCCATTCCAATACGTTCCGGAACTAGGCGGACATGTTCCACATCATTCTGAAAAAATGGAAACCCCGCTCGAAGGATTATTTGTTGCCGGAAATATCACTGGCATCGAAAGCGGAAAAATCGCCATGGCCCAAGGAACAACAGCCGGCATTTCAATTGCTAAACAAGCAGGTAAAGGTAGCAATGACATCAACGAGAAGCTTGAACAGGCAATGAAGAATATTCATACTGTCCGTCAAAATGCTGCTATTCAATTCAACCCTGAAATTGCAAACGGCCGCAGGAAAATTTATGAGCTTTGGGACGAGCTTTATGGAAAAGAACAGGATTCTTTACAAAATATAGGATAAAAGAAAGAATGAATGATTCTGGAATAACATGACTGAAATTTTTAGATCTAACCGTCAATTTTATTGTGAAGTAATGGCTTCAATTCACTAACCCTATACAAAAAATAACCCGTTTAAAAAAATGCTCTTTTGAACGGGTTATTTAGTCTCTCCATTCGGATAGTGTTGATACTCCTTCCTCAGTACTAACATCTATAATTTCCTTTGCTTTTTCCCTATATGACTTTTTATTTGTCTGTTTCATGATCACATCTCCCTATTCTAAAAATTATAACAGGGGTTTTATTAAAAAACTTTAAACAAAATAGTACACTGTTAAATATAGTTTTTAAGCATTCTCAATAAGATGCCTTTTCCCTTCTGAAACATTCGTAACCTTTATTTTTTCATTTTACGGTAAAGAGTCATTCTGGATACACCAGATTTTTCTGCGGCTTCAGTAATGGTCATACCTTGCTCCATCAGATAAAATGCGTAATTTAATTTTTCTTTATCTATAGGTGGTCTTCCAGGAAATTTCCCTCGTTTCTTTGCAGCCACAATACCTTCCTTTGTTCGTTCAGAAGTTAAATCTCGCTCAAACTGAGCAATACCCGCAAAGACAGTAAAGAGCATCTTTCCATGTGCTGTAGTCGTATCGAGCCAAGATTCCTTTAAACTTTTTAAATTCGCCCCTTTTTGAGAAATCAATTCCGCAATCTCAATCAAGTCTTTTGTGGAACAGGAAAGTCGAGTAAGGTCGGTCACCACTACGGTATCTTCAGGACGGAGAAACTCTAGCATACTATTTAGCTCTGGACGGTTCCGTTTTGTACCCGTTACTTTTTCATAAAAAATTCGCTCGCAGCCGAAATCTTTTAATTGTTGTTCTTGACGATCTAAATTTTTATATAAAAAGAACTACCTAGCGAAGAATATCCACTTTACAAAAATGTATTTTTGTTAATCTCACCAAAAAAGGACCGTCTTTTTAATCTGGCACCCGTGTCAAGGACAAATAAAAAAAGAGTTAAGAAGCTAAAAGATGATTCCTATAGTTTTTATCATATAACCGGTCCTTAGCAATGTCTTTGCGGCATTTCCGACAAGTTTGTTCACTACTATCCCCTGCTCTGACTTCTCACCCTCCATAGTCAATTCCTTGTCCATCCCGGCTTTGAAAAAGACTCTTCTATCATCTTAATCGCTACATAAGAGTAATAAGTAACCATAAGTAACATACGGTAGTTTAAGTTTATTAAACTTTTTTTCTCTTGGTCCTAATCATCATTGGACCTTTTTTCCCCTTTTTGGTGTTTTCTAGATACTTAAGTAAATCATTATTAGTAATTCGTGCTGGAACATAACCAATCCGCGACCGAATGATATTTTCCACAACAAATGCCTTTTTCGTAAAATACATGTATTCCCTACCTGAATCATTTTCAGCATCTTTATAATCGTTACTTCCAGAAGCTCCAGCCCGACGAAACACATGCATATAATGATACACGTCATTGCGCTCTTTCCGGATCATTTTAAGCAAATATAACAGCTCAAAGGTAGATAATGTCATGATTTCCGGTGTTGTCTTATCAATATAAGAATCCAAAACAAAATCACGAAATCGAACGTCTAAGCGTTCGTGATTCTCTTTAACAATCCTGATATCAATATTCATGCAACAAAAATCACAATAGTAATACTGATGATCCATTCTTTCAATGTTGCTACCGCAATATGGACAAGTTTTCAATTCTAATCCTCTCCTTTGATCCTGTATTTTGAACTTTCTACCCCAGTGAGAAATTCATTGCTCCAATCGGTTTACGAACAGGTGCACCAGGTCGAAAATATGATGTTTTCCTTTACCTTTTATTCTTTTAGTCTCTTAATCTTAAAGGTTTACAGCCCTGCCTACTTCATACATACATCTTCTATTCCTCATATGTCTCTCAATGCTTTAAGGTTTCTGCAGCAACCTTAAAGCAGGCTCGATGCCTGCTTACATCAAGAAAAAACAATTGTTTTTTTCCTCCATCCGAGCTTCACCGGCTAGAATATAGCCGGTGTTGTTCTCTTATATTATTAAAATTACCAGTATTCTAGGGCATCTGGGTTCTTAATATTTGTATCAAACAATTTCTATCACTTCGGTATGAATAATATTTTCCATAGTCAGTTCACATTCTTGGATACGATCTAATTCGTAATGATCTTTCTTTTCAAAGTCTTTAGAAACCATTTTTTCAGCTTGCACTTCGTTTTTCGACACCACAATAGATACTCTTTGTAAGCCTTTTACAAAATAATATACTTGAAAAACATTCATATTCTTTCACTCCTTTTATTCGCATACTATGGATTTAGCTCCACCTGTTCGATCTATCCTTTCACCGGCTGATCCGTCAGCCGGTGAAATTTGTGCTTGTGATTTAACGAGTGACTATTTCCTTTTAGTTTTCGTCTACAGACTGTTCCTTTGTTTCACCTAAAATATAATCTGCTGCTTTTTGTGCTTGAGCAGCTGCTCGTAAAATTAATCGACTATCTTTCTTTAAAGCTCGTAACCACGAATCGATATAGCTTGCGCTATTTTCGATGATACTGTTATCAATTCCAGCCACTCCGCACAACATCGCTGCGCCCATTTCCGCGACTAATTCCTCTTTGGAATACACTTCATCTCCAAACGCCACACCTTGTGTCGTGATGCCAGGGCGAGCTAAACGGTTTTGATGTCCGGTGCTGTGAATTTGTTCATGAAAAAGGGTGCAATAATATTCCTCCGGAACTTTAAAATCTTTGATCGGTGGGCAATTAATTCTATCCCATGTCGGGTAATAGACTGCTTTACCCGATTGAAACGTGTAATCTGGTGAGTTGATATATCCTTTAAAAATTTCTTCCGCTTTTTCGATAGGGTCATGCTCAAAGGTTTCATTGCTTCTTTTACTTTCTAAGCCGGTACACTGTTTATTAATCTCCCAAACTCGATAATAAAAGGGTTTGGCAAAGGTCTTTTTTTCCCCTGTTTCTTCGTCTTCTTTCTCTTTCCAAAGCCAATAGACAATGATATGAGAATTTTTCAGTTCCTCTTTTTTAATTCGTCCACCCGCTTCTAAAATCTGTTTTTTGGAAGCATATTCCCCCGGCTCCACTAGGAAAATATTGATTCCCCGGTAAGGTTTTTGTGTTTTCCAGTTGACTGCATTTGAATTGGTCCATGGCTGGCGCCACGGTACAACGCACTTTTCTAATTTTTCGATGATTTTTTCTGTAATGATTTCATACACGCTTTTTGTCATTTGGTTTTTCCTCCTTTGATTTGCTAATGATTTTAGACTTTTGATGTTTGCCTAATGATTTTCTTTTCCCTTTTGACTTGCGAAGCGAGTAAGTTCCCCAAAGGGGGATGATTTTTCCCCTTTTGCAAGTAGAACGAAAAACACGCATAGGCAATGGGTCAAGGGTGCTCTTCGCACAAAAAGTTTTTTGCTGTTGTGATAACGCCTTTAAGCAAAAAAGTTTTTTGCCCCTTGACCGATTGACTAGCCTTCTTAGCTTCTAGCCGGAAAGGTTCGGGTGTCCTGCCGGATGGAAGCTTAGAAGGCTTGCGTTGTTTTACGATTCGGAAGGCAAAAGGGAAAAATAAACAATAAAAGCAGCCGTTTCGGCTGCTCTCCTTTTGTCATTTATTCTCTTGATCTTTTAATCTTTTGATTTTCCGGTTTTCCGATTTTCGGCTCGTTCGGTATGGCGGTGTAAGCCTTAAATGGAACAGGAACCTACGGAATGTAGGCGTAAGCCGTACAGACCGTGGTTATCGGCCCAAAGTCGTTCTGTATGCTTTTAACCTTAAGATTATAAAGTCCTTATTTCTGAAAAAAAATCGCAGCCTTAAGGCTGCCTGACTGGCAAAAATCTGTAGGGGGGTGTAGGAATATCTAAAATTTTGTAACATACTCCTTGAATAACAAGAACAAACGTTCCTACAATATTTAGATAGGGGAATTTTTAATGAATAAAGATCATAAAGATCGTGGTATGAAGAAATGGAATGGCTTTTTCATGCCTGAAACCATAAAAATGTTGAAGGATCTTTGGGAGGATGATCATAAAACTCCTAGGCCACATCTCGATAAAACAAAAATTGAAGAGATGGAACGGCTATTATTTGAAGGCATGGCCACCAAAAAGCTATTAGAAATTACCACATGGACAAACGGCTTTTTTACTTCACGCGTTGGATTTGTAACAAAAATTGATCCTCTAAAGAAAAAAATTCAAATTCAGGATGAACTGAGATCCACCATCAATCTTGATTTCTTTTCCTTAACCAATGTAATGGTCAAATAAATACTTACCATAAAAAGGTCAAACCTTTACATTATTGCGCTTTAATTGAAGGGATTTTTTCACATTCATAGAAATACATAGAAGACAAGTCATTATACGAGGGGGATTTGAATGGAGTTTTCAGTTCTCGTTTTAGGGTTGCAATATTTCTTGTTGGTAATGGGTGGTTGCTTGATTTTTTTCATCCTAGTGTTATTTTTCTCCAATAGATACACAAGGAGTGAATTAAATCAAATGGAACAAAACGAAAAAATGAATGAAATACTACGAATGTAACGGTGAACAGTTTTCAGTGTTTCCGCTAGTTAAAACATTTAGCCCTTCCAGCTGCGCTTAAGCTGAGAAGGGCTGTTATATGGACGAGTGCAAACGTAACAATTATGATAGACAATTAGAGGGTAAGCATTTCAAGCGTTGCCCATTTCATATCTTAAAATTTTAGAAGAATGAACGGTGTCGTAAAAGTCGTTTCGAAATATCGAAGTATTAATTCCCAATAAAAAACTGGATAGCGATTTAATCGATCCAGTACGTATTATTGATATGAAGTTTTTCTTATTATTCTCCTTCACCCATTTTCCACATATTTAACGAACATTTAAGTATTTTATTATAAGGACAATCTACATCTGTCCCTAGTATCGGCCCCACCTACGCCAGATACGCTGACGGCCACGCATGCCATCCAACCCACTATTTATTATAATGGAAAACGCTTACATTTTCAAATTTAAATTGAATTTTCAGAAAAATTTTCTTATAGTTATATATTTACTGTTAATTTAAATGGGCGAAATCCTCCCTTTATCTTCTCTGGAAAAACCGCATTATTGTCCAAAAAAGGAATCCATTCATTTAAAATTGAGTATATATGACGTTTTCATTCACATCATGCACAACCAAAATCTTGTAATTTTTATGTGCCACAACGGTTCTATTTCCTTCAAATTTCAATTCCGTCTTATTTTCGGTTATATTCACAATGACTGAATTTTCATTTACCTTCTCAACAATCCCTTTGATTGCTTTCTTAAAAAGAATATGATTTCCCACTTCTGCTATTTCTTTTGCCTTGAATATCATTTTTCCCCTCCACAGAAAAGTACAGTTAGCCTATTACTTTTTCTTTCTTACATGATTTCCTTATGAACTCTTGCTCTCTTCGTTTGATGTATATCTATTTGTAATTTTTTCTTAAATAAAGTGAAAAGGGTCATCATTTTTTTCTTCCATTTTAGTTGCTTTTCATATTTAGACCCGTATAAATATTGATTAAAAAGATAATAGCCTGCCTCCTTAATCACGATCGATAGGACGATAAACAGAACAAAAACAATAATCCAAATCCACATGTATTAATCCCCTTTTGATAATGCAACCTATTGGCAAAATATCAAAAATGACGAACCCATAATGATGATATTAATTACGATTCTTTCAAACTAGCTTTTATATGTATTTTACCAAAATTATGGATATTGAGATAGATAGAATGTAGGTTTTATTTTGAATTGCGAAATAATTGAAGAAAAAGTGTGGAATATCGTCTTTTACTTTAACTTGTGTATTCTCATCCTTACCAAACAGTAAACCGTATATGAAATCCCTGGTTTATTCACAAAAAGTTCACCGACTCATTCACAATACAATATAAAGAAAAAAACAGCTTGGAAACCCAAGCTACATTGCTGTTAACAGCTCCTACCTTATTCCTTTTTCGTTCGTTTCTTCTCCTGTTCGCAATACGTTTCGACTGTAGATTTACTCCAATAGGGGGTACCTGCAAGTTCAACATCCGCTTTCGGTATTTTTCCTCGACTGTAATACACATTTAATTTCCGTTTATCATAATTCAAGCCATGTTCTGATAAGAAATCAGCAAACTGCTTTTGATTAAAATAATCATCGGGCGTTTCTCGAAGAATGGAATGGGTAGGTTTTTGAATTAAATACGTATCTTCTTGAAAGAACTGGGTCACTAATTCTAACGCGAGTTCAAGCCAATCATTCTCTAAATGGTGATACAACAATCCGATATTAAAACTTTCCTGTTCAGGAGCTTCAAAAAACCAAGCTAATTTGAGGAATACAGCTTCAACATCTGTTAATCCTTTCATTGCTTCTTCTACCAATAAGATGTTCTCATAAGCTTTTAACTTACTTTTAAATTTCGGGAACGTTTCAATAATTCGTTTAGTGGAGCGTTTCATCCTATCCCCTTCTGTTGACTTAGTCAACATTGAAACAGTGAATACATTGTTTTTTAAGCTGCATTCATGCGCAGCATAGATGCAGACGTCTTATTGGGTATCGATGCCCTAAATAAGAGGAAACCATACAAAATAAAAAAAAAGAAGAGGGTTCCCTCTCCTTTGAATCTACATTTTACCTTCCGCTTTCATGCTGAAATAACTCAGCATTGGCATTGCATAATCATTGGAAAGCACGAAATAGAATGACATATATCGCTAAAAAGCAAATAGACTTACAGGCAGTATTTTCGCAGGTGGAAACCGCTAGAAACCGACAAGTACCAACTAAAAAGGGCTCTCGTTTCCTTCCTTTTATTCCTTAGTTCTTCATTTTTTGTAACTTTTTAGGTTGTTTTGTCATATGTATTCCAATTGTGTGAAATTTTTCGCATAATAATAATTGCGTAGAAAATCGATTTTATCGAATTAAACAGTTAAAGAAAAATAGGGGAATGGATGATGGTAAGCGAGATCGAGAAATTAGAAGACCGAATCAATCAATTAAGAGAAGAATTGATCCAAATTGCAAAAGCAACCGGCTTAAAAAGCAATGAAACCCTTCGATACAGTCAGAAATTAGACGATCTCATCACGATGTATCAAATAAGTAAAAATAAACAATATAAAGAAATTTGATTAAACTCCTGTATTGTCACATGATGAATATGGGAATTTTTTTGATTTTTCTTTTGATGGTTATATAGTTAAAGTCCACAAGATGGTTACGAAACATCCTTAATTACGTTGCATTTTGCGTTAATTGAATGAAATCATCTAGAACCTTTGGATCGACAATCTGTTCAAAGTCGCATGGTTGCTCTAATGTAATACCCCTTTGACGAGCAACTGAAATCAATAAACCTAATTCATAATACATATTTTTCGTTAATAACCCTTTTTCAATGTTTTTCATCATTTCATCATAAAAGGCAATTAAAAAATCAGTAGGTAACTTTTCATAAAAATCCATATTTACATCTCTGCTATAAAAAATGTAGGAAAACCTTTTTGGACAAAAAAGAATCACCTTAACCCCATTATATATAATCATTTGTAAATTGTTTGTCGATTTTATTGAATATTCACAAATAATTCAACCATATTTTATCTTCATGAGTGTTAGAAAAATGCTCCAAGTACATTTTGAGATGTTTTCTAATCAAAGTATCAATTAAAATTCTTGAAATGAAATTCGGGAATAGTACCATTTTAGTACAAACTTTTTATTGTTTTATGCTGCATCCATGCGTAGCATAGATGCAGCCGTATTGTTGGGGGTTCGATGCCCCCAAACAAGACGAACTACCACAAAAAAAAGAAAATAACAAAGAAGAGGGATTAAACCTCCCTCTCCTTCGAATCTTACATTCTACCTTTTTCTTTCAAGCTGTAGTATTCGGCATCAGCATTGACAATCAGGTGATTAAGAACCTCGATTCCTGGAATCTTACCTGCTTCCACTAATCTTCTCGTGACTTCAATATCTTCATGGCTGGGAGTAACATTCTGGGATGGATGCTGGTGGCTGACTATGATCGATGCGCAGTTATTCAGGATGGCTGACTTAAACACCTCTCTTGGCGAAACGATACTTGCATTCAAACTTCCGACATGACAACGAATCACGCAGGTTTTGTATTTACACTCCATTCTTATTTAATCACTTATAAATTCCCTTAGAAATTAACTTTCAACATAATGTCACTATTTTGTATTCCCTTGATGTCGGTTGATGATTTAGCTATATAAATGATTACAGCCAATAAAATGTACCACCTCTGCCATGTTTTTCACCAGCAGTTGCCATGAAATGTACCGCTTGCTGCCAATGCATTTACCAATAGGATAAATTCAATGATTTTGAAATATAAAAAAGCCTAATCCCTCCATGTTTTTAACGAGGAATTAGGCTTATGATCTCCCATAAACGCGCCCGATTGTGGAGTAGTAAAATTACTTCCATTTATTTGTTCTTCCTATTTGCATTGTTTAACACTTTCTTTTTCAGAAATTTTTTTGTCTTATAACTTTATTGATTCTAAGGACCACATTCTAGTGTATCAGTCAAAGTAAAATTGATTTTATCATATAGATCATTTAGGTCACGGACACCCTTGATTCCTACGAGTATGAGGGAAACCATGTACTGAATGTGCCTCATTCAACTGAAAACCTCCACAGTAAATCCGCCTGGGGCTTTAACATAGAATGTCCAGCGATGAGCCATTTTGGGCGGTTTCACATCAAATCCATCATCCTTCAATCGTTGATTAATCTCGTTCACTCGTTCTTTACTCTCTTGTAAAAAGCCAATATGAAAGGACTTAGGGTAGTTGACCTTGGTATCTTTCATTAAGGCGAGCAACAATCCGTTTTCGTCAGTCATTACAGCAAATGAATCGCCACGTATGCTCTTGGTTTGTAGCTCGAAATATTTCGCCAAGAACTCTCGGGCAGTGTTAACGTCAGTGACCGTAAGATTGATATGATTTAGTTTCATAGATTACACTTCCTCTGCTTAGGAATAACTTTCTAAACCGTTCTACCACACTTGATGTAGACCTTCTTGTTTCTTCCTCTCTATTGTAACGATTAATATAGGTTCAGCAGGAATCGATAAAATGAATGAAGTTCCCTACAACTTTAGATCGAGGTTAAGACCTCGGTTTATTTATCGAATTGTTCGTTAAAAACGTAATTTACTTTTGACTCTGACCTTATATCCATAACGGGCGCGTATCCTTTCGCAGGAAACGCGCCCTTTTCTGGAACAAGTTTTTTACCCTGAGTAAAAAAATAAATTCACCTCTGTTGTCACAATATATTATTGAGATGATTGAATATGAGACCAAAATTAACCGCAATTTCTGTAATTATTGTAGTTCTTATGAGTATCTTAGTACCTTACACAGCCCATGCAACTGTACAAAAAAGCAATAATGATAGTATGGATTTCGATATTGACTTAACAGGGTATGAACTTTATTCATTCGGATATTTTAATCAATTGGGTTATAAAATAACACCACTTGCCCAATTGTATTTTACAATCATTCAACTGGAACATGAGTGGATTGATGAACCACGACTATATATCAAGGGTAACAAAGGTTTTGTTCACCTTTGGAAAGAAGATGGCACTAATGTACTTTATACAGTTGAAAAACAAACAAGTGGCCCATTAAAAAATATGTGGAAAATTGTTGATGTTAAAAGAAAGAAAATTAACAGAATACCTGTTCCAAAACAATTACTTAAAGAATTATTGATTGAACGCTTAGTAGACCCAATAAGTAAAGCTATTGAAACATATTATAAACCTAAACTGTGGAATCGGGGTTTTGAGAAAATCATTAAAATAGAGAAAGATGAGGAAAATTTCATTTTTTATGTAACCGTTCAAGTTGAAACTTTTGAGGGTGCACATAATCCTCCTTATGGTGAAGAAACTATTACTTTTAAAATAAAAAGTAGACAAATTGTGGTTGTTGATTATAAACATAGAGACATCCCAAAAGAAGAATGGACTAAGATAGAATTAAGAAATTCTTATAAGAAAACAAAGCAACAATAAAAAAATTTTGGGGACTCAAGACTTGTCACTTTGCCCGATAATTTACACTTATTTTAAGTGCTATTTTGCACATACAGCTTTAAAACCCAGCTACCTTTACATGTGAAGATTAACTGGGTTTCTTCATTATGGGGATAACGCCATGGGTACCACCAGCAAAACACGAATTTACAACGTTAAGAAAAATTAAAAAGCCCAATTTCTTAATTTAATTCTGAGAAATTGGGCTTTTTTCGTTACTCCTGAAAAGCGCCCGTTTGTAGAATAAGAAAAACTTATTTGTTTTTCTGCCTTATTAAAATGTTAGAAGTCATCTTTTAAATTGAGTTTCTACTCACATTTTAATGAAATGCGTCCTTTATTATTCAGAAATTCTTGGCCATTTGAACAGCTTTATATATTCCTTCCCCAATAATAGCTTCACGTTGATCAGGAAATTGATTATGTCCCTCAATAACTACCGTTGTAATGTCTGTTATACCAAATACTTTCAAGTGATTCTTAACAAAGCTTACAGCCATTTCAGAGGAATCTCCTTCGGCATATATCCCACCTCTTGCGTTTAATAATGCCACTTTCTTATTGGGTAATAGGCCAACTAAGCCTTCAGCTGTATATTTAAATGTTTTACGTGGGTGATGCATATAATCAAGGTACGAGTGTAACACGGCAGGAACTGTTAAGTTCCAAAGTGGAAAGGCCATGACCACTTTATCAGCAGCTACAAACTGTTCAAGGTGCTTAGCCACAACATCATGTACAGACTTTTCCTCTAGTGTAAGCTCTATCCCCTGAGAGGATTTGAAATTTCCACTAATCATAACATCACCTAAATAAGGTAATGGTTCTTTAAATAAATCGAGTTCAATCACCGTGTCATTAGGATATGAGGCTCTGTAGCTCTCTAAAAATGCATCATATAATTTCCCACTAACAGATTCTTGACGATTGTTCGCTTTTACAAATAAAGTTGTTGTCATTTTAATCTCCTCCAAATATGAGTAATAGTGAAACTTGATCTAAACTAACTTCAACCTTTTAACTGAATGCTTTTTCTCTTTGCTCTGCCGTACTGGAAATAGTAAAACAACAGAATAACCACATGTAAAGCAGCAAGTACGAAGAAGATATTACTGTAAATAAAACCGTTTGGATTCATATTTAACGGATTCCAGAGGACATCAGATCCAATATCCACAACCGAGCTATAAACCCCTGTGGCGATTCCTCCAGCAATAAAATTCATCATTGAAAATAGTCCCATTCCTACTCCAACCTGCTCCTTTGGTAATGTTCTTGAGATTGAATTGGACATAGCAATGAGCATAAAGGATTGCCCGACATTTCCGAAAATCAGAAACATGGCAATGCAAAGTGGAGAATTTCCAGTAAAGGTTGAGAGTAATACAAAACATGTCAATAACAATCCAGATGCAACAAAGAATAGATGCGAGTTCCCCTTTAAGTCAGCTAATTTACCACCTATTCTCCCCAAAATGGCTGAGGCAACTGCGGCAGGAACCATTGCAAAACCAATCCAACTAGATGTTAGCTGATGAACCTGTGATAGAAGCAGGGGACTAAGAAAATAGAGAGAAAATCCAATCCCGTTTATTAGAAATGCAAGCGTTAAAACGAGTATATACTCCCTATTTCCAAAGAGTTTAGGTTGAATAAACGGATTGGCAACGGTACGGATTCGAGCTATGAAAAACACCAGAGCTAGTAACGCCCCAATCATAAACCACCATGTTCCATTCGTTACACCCAGTAGAAACAAAGCTACTGCTACAGCTAACAAACTTCCTCCAAACCAGTCAAACTTTCCAGACACCCCCTGCTGCTCATCTTTCAAATATTTACGATAAAAAGGTAGCGTGATTAAAATCAAGATAGGGATACAGAATAACCAACGCCAATGAGCAACACTGACAATTAATGCAGAAATAACTGGTCCAAGAGCACTGCCGATTGCCAAACCTACCGCTGCCATGCCTAAAGCTGAGCCTCTTCGCTCTAGAGCAATATAGCGTACCGGAATAAGCATGGCTGTTGCTGGGATAGCAGCAGCCCCCATTGCCTGCAAGCACCTTCCGACAAGCGCTAACCAGAATGTATGGGAAACTAGACCGACCAGTGAACCGATAGCAAAAAGTATCAATCCGAACGTCAGTAAATTTTTGAGTTTGTAGCTATCTGCTAACTTCCCGTAAGTCACTGTTCCAATCGCATAAATCAGAGCATACGCAGAAGAGAACCAGCTTACTTGAGAGATAGAAAGATTAAACTCTTCACTAATATCAGGGAGTACGATGTTAAACATTAATCCACTCATGGCTGAAATGATAAGCGTAAACATTAAAATAAGCATCAATTTCTCACCTGTTTGTCGCTGTTCCTTTTCCATCCCTTCCCTCCTTTCGCTATCTCTTTTTAAAATAAAGCATTAATGATAGTCTGTACTGACTGATATTTTGTTTTTAAAAAATACTAGGGGGTTAAAGCCCTAGTGAATATTTGGACACTCTCCATTATAAATTCTTCCAGTGATACGGTTGGAAAGATAGCATTTGACTCCAAATCGTTCATAAATGCACCAAAATTCATCATCATGAACGACAACGCCTGAACTTCCGGGTTCGTCCGTATCAGTTTGCCTTTCTCGAACATAGCCGTGAAATACTCTGTTAAGATTTCCATTAATTGTTGAGGCTGTTTCTGTGTTCTTTCTCGAAACCCTGGCATATTGCCTTCTTCCTTGATACTGATCTGAATCATTTTCCGGTTGCGGTTCATAATTTCATGGTACGTCCTGCTAATCATGAGCAAATCTGCATATAAATCCCACTTAAGCTTCTCGTTAAAAAGCTTTTTCATCTCTTCGATATAATGAAAACGGTCAAAAGCAGATTCAAGAAGATTTTGCTTGCTACCGAAGTGGCGAAACAGCGTCTTTTCGCTTAAACCGGCTGTGGTGGCGATTTCCATAGTGGACACACCATTATAGCCTTTCTCAGCTATTAGATCGATAGCTGCCAACAGCAGTTTATCATTGCTGCTAAGATTTTTACTTTTATTCATTCTTTCACCAGCTTTTTTAAAGAATTGACTGTCAGTGCTGACTGTTATTTTATATTATTCCATTTATTGTTAAATGTCAAAAGAAATTTCACTTTTTACATAAAAAAAATCTTCTTCAAATTTTAGATCTGTTGTATAGCATATTTACATGAGGATTACATACATGTCCTAACAGAAGTTCCCTATCACAAAACTCCTTGGGCGACAAAGGGATTAAACTTGTAACAATTTGTTGTTGTTTAGATTTTATAAATTGTTGATAAATCAACGTTTACGTGCGCTTAAGTGCTCCTGATAAAAATGGGGTTTTATGAAAACTCTTATTCAATTTAATGGCCCAATACACGAAAAAGACGCGTTCTTAAATAAACGCGCCCGATTGCTGAAAAGTAATCTGATGTGAAGGAGATCTAATTTATGAATTTCTTTCGTTAGAGTTTGAAAAATAAGAAATGAATATGTAAAGCTGCTAACTTTCCTTTTTTCTAAAAAGAGGAACTAACATGGCAGCTCCCATGATTATATAAACAATTACAAAAATACAGTCCAATATCATTGGTTTATTTATTAGTACTTGATCTTCGCCTTCCATATACCCAATCACCTTGAACACTGGGGGGAAGATCCACAAAATCCATTTAAAAAATATTCCTATATCTATCCTTGATTTTGAAGCGAGTGAAATTACGATTATTAACACGGCCGAAAGCCAGGCATATTTTTTTGTTGCAAGTTTGGTAGCCGAAAACAGGGTTCCTACTAATATGTCAAAAAGACCAAGTGGCTATAAAATGCAAATGTATATAGCTTGATCGACATATTCCCTTTGAAGCTTCCTGTAATGATCGGGAAAAAGATCGCATACAAAAGTAACGGTATCATTACTCCTAGAATATTTAGCCATTTGCCAAATAAGTCACATAAGCTAAGACATACTTATGCCACTAATTTAATGGAAACGACTAACGATTTAAACCTGTTAATGGAGCAATTAGGCCATACTTCTACTTCAACCAGTATTTTGTATGTCCACTCCACTCAAGAAAAAGCCAAACGTGCAGCTAAGGAAATGAATAAGCGAAGAAACATATTAAAAAGTAGGAATAACTAAAAAGAAATAGAGTAATATGAAAATGTTCACAATAAGAAAAGTATATGGTTTTTTCTTAACCTCAAAAAGAAACTCTCCGACTGTTTTCCGGTTGAAAGGCCGTTTTACACCCTTTTTCATTTACTTTATTACTAGAAATATCATACATTCGAATTTTCTATAAATATATTTGTAAATGTACCAATGAAAAATAAACCAAGAAAAAAACGCACGAGTGTAGGAATCACTGTGCGGTTATTGGAGTCAGAAACCCCAGATTATGTTTTATTTCATAATAGTCTCTTTTTTCTTATTTTAGGTTGATTTTTGTACCAAGGCGAACAATCCAGGATGGATTTTCTCCTAGTTTGTCTTTTTCTTTTAACCCCTTAAGGATGGCAACCCATTCACCTCTTTTTTGACCAGTTTCTACCATTTGTTTTTGTATCTTTCCTTCTTTTTTTAGTACAAGTACATAGGTGGATTTTCCAGACCCTATGATGCTCGATTCAGGAACTGCCAGCAACCGCTTTGACTGCACTACTACGTCCAGTGTGGTATTGTAGCCAGGATAAAGGCCCTTTTGTGAATCTAAACTTGCTTTAAAGGAATAGAGCGGAATGGGATCTTGTTGTGTATCTTTATCCTTTTTTGCAGGTGTTTTATAGGTGGGATAATCACTAACCTCAGAAATTTTCCCTTTCCATTTCTTATTTGCAACTGCATTAGAAATAAGTGTTATCGGTTGGCCTGATGTAATTTTTGCTTTTTCTGCTTCTGTTAACTTCCCTTCAATTTGAAACGGATCATTAGAAGCGATTTGAATGATTGCTAGTTGCTGATTTTCTGTTGCACGAAAACCTTGACCTACATTTTTGTTCAGGCTTACTATTACACCATCAGTGTTGCTGCTAACAGTTAATGTTTCGAGCTCGGCTTTTAGCTTTTCAGCCTGCAACGAATATTTTTCTACTTTTAATTCTGCTGCACGGAGTTCAGCTCTTGCTGTATTTAGTTCAGCATAAAGTGACTGGATCGGTTTAGTAGCAATACTATCTGTATCAACCACATCAGTTGTATTTGTTGTGTTGGTTGTATCAGTCGTATTTATTGTACCAAGTGTAGCAGTTGACTCAGCTTTCCTAATATCATTCTCTAATGACGTGATTTGTTCTTTCACCTGAATAACACTTGTTTCTGCAAGTTTTTTATTTATTTCTGCTTGTCCTAGCTCTGCCTGCAGTGTTGAGCCTTCATAAGAAAAGAGCTTTTGTCCTTTTGTAACAGTTTCCCCTTCTTTTACAAAAATCTCCTGAATCAACCCTTTTGTTGCATTTACATAAATCGTTTCAGTATGACTTTGTACGACGCGACCTGACACTGTTTTTGTTTCCAAAAATGTTTTTTCTGCTGGATTTATAAACACTAACTTCTCTTTACTTTTATTTAATTCAATTATAGCTACAAATATCAACACAGAAATGAGTAAAAGAACAAGGATTCCAATATATATCAATTTCTTCTTACTCGGGGTGCGTACTTGTTCATTTTCTGCACTAATTCTTTTTGCTGTTTCCATAACCCTACCCTTTTCTAAATAGATTTATAGCGAATTTTGCAATAAAGTGTAAAATTAACTACTTATTTTATTTTCCATTTTTTAAAAGGAAGTTTCAATGATTATTTTTAATTAATTAATTTACCATATTTGATGTGGGAGAACATTCAAGACTCGTAGATTATATAAAAGAATTTTTTTACATATTAAAAAATAATAATTTTCTGAGAATAAGATGCTATTGTTTTTGGATTGCAGAAATATTATAAAAGAAGATTTAATCATAAGAATTTGAGGGTCTATCGCAACATGAATTGGCACGTATGACAGGGCTTCGTCCCAACACAATAAGCCATTTGTGTTCAGACAATGTGGACAGAGTGTATCTATCAACAATAGAAATGGTATGCAAAGTGTTAGACATAGACATTCAGGAGTTAATCGAGATGGAGTAGTCCTCTTGCAATAGTAATCGTTCCATGTACGTCAAAGTTGCGAAAAAGTTTAAAAGGCAGGGAGAAAACAAAGGTAGGGTATTAGAGGATGAGAATGGTAGTATCTAATGATTTTTAAGTTTTTTTCAAGAAATAAATTAAATTTGTCAACAACGGTTTATTTTTCCCCATTTCCAACGGTTAAAAATTCCCCAATTTCAGCGTTCAACCTTGTATTGGTTGAACGCCAGCCCGTTGTTTTTCTCTTAACCTATATGATTGTCCTTTAATATTAAACGTTATTGAATGGTGCAATAAACGGTCGAGAACGGCCGTAGCTAAAACATCATCTCCAAATATTTTCCCCCATTCAACATAGGATTT
>NZ_JAGGQR010000032.1:0-9167 GCF_018613205.1 Bacillus sp. ISL-46 | reverse complement strand
TTTGTATTTATGAACATTCATACCACATGCTCTTTCCATGACTACTTCCATTTAAAACATCCTTTCTACGGCAATGAATATTATTGGAGGCTGGTGCAGCAACCAGAATAGGATTAATCTACCATGTGTGCTTCCCGTAAGGGAGCGACAGTCAGTGGTGCACCGTGGTCGTTGGAGTCAGACTAACGGATGGGCTCTAAAGCACCATAGTTCATCGACCTTCCTCTCCAGCCGTAGAATCAGTATTGACGGTTTAACAATATTTTCATTCTCTGTGGTGAAGAGCTGGTTTTTAGCGATTCATGGATGGCTAACGGGTGCTTTTCTTGAATAAAGAATTACACCCCTCTGTAAAAATACAAAAGGACTCCCTGTAAATAGGGGAGTCCTAATGCATGTAGTAACTTCTCGAATATTAGAAAAGTTTTTATGATTATACAATTTATTGCATTAAAATTCAATAGGTTTTTTCTGGTACGATCAACGTTAGATATAAATTCATTAGAATTTCCTATTGGGAGCAATACCTGGAATCGTTGTTGTTATAGTCTTTATGAAAGTGTTTATATTCCTCTGTGAAAAATTTTCGGACAATCCAAAAACATAAAGATTAACGTCACTAGATTAATCTATCCTGCGTGCTTCCCAGGGAGCGACAATTTGTGGTGCACCTGGTCGTTAAAAATCAGTCTACCATGCGGGCTCGAGGCACCATAGTTGAACGACCTTCCTTCGCCAGCCTATAAAAAGGATTGACAGGTACAATGAAAACTAGACGGGATTATGAATCATTTTCATTCATTTGATGGTGCCGCAGCGCGGCATGATTGTCTACCATGAAAATAAATTTCTTCAAGATAAGAAAAATGACAAAACTTAAAAAGACCCTGCTCAATCGTTAAAAAAAAGAGGAGAGCGATAATTAATAAGTCTATGGATTAGGGTTGACTGGATTAAGGTCAGTATCAGTATTGACACTTCCTAACCATTTTCATTCTCTGTGGTGCAGCACTGATTTTGTGCTGCATGGATGGCTAACGGGTGCAAGAGGTTAAGAACAGAACTGTCATTTAGGCAGCTTTTTCTTGTTCCACTAACAGGGCAGGTTACTTCAATAGTAGTGAATAAATTGATTAAGTCACCGTTCAGCCAACATGGTTATAAGCTACAATTATAAATGATGATCTTCCTTAAAAGTATCGATAAAGCCTGTGCACTCTTGGAAAGATGACGTTCCCTTAGCCGTACTATACCAACAACAGATTGAAAAGTTGCATCAAGTATAACTAGCATCTTAATCTCCGAAATCGGAAAGGAAGACATCACTGACTTTGGTAGAATAGTAGCTCCCATACCAGGGACTACTAACGCGATAATGATCGCAACACTTAAGCATTCACAAACAATATTCGGCTCGAAGCCGGTGTTGTGTTGGAATTTTTGTTTAGTAAACAGATTTTACAATTTCAAAAAATTGGTTCAGTGAAATAGAAATTGTTTTGATCGTCGGATTAAGATGGACGCCTTGTTGTTATAAGTTTTGTTCGCTGCGTATTTTATTGAGTAATACCTGGCAGCCAGCTGAAACAAGACGATAGGTTTCATCAAAATAACCTGTATAAAATGGATCGGGGACATCTTTCCTGTATTTGGTCAGGTCGAGCAGCCTAATGATCTTTGGATGGTTAGGCTTGCCGGTTATCCTGTAAATATTTTTTATGTTGCTTTCGTCCATACCGATAATATAGTCGAATTTCCAAAAGTCTTCTTTCTTTAGTCGGCGTCCAACAAGCCCGTTAGAAGAGATATTGTATTTCTTCAGAATATCAAGAGTTCCTTCGTGCGGAGGGAAGCCGATTTGCCATGAACTGGTTGCAGCGGAATCAACTGTGATTTTGTTTGTCAAATTTTCTTTTTTGACTAAGTTGCGAAACGAAACAAAGCTTCAGCCATCGGTGAACGGCAAATATTCCCCAGGCATACAAATAAAACGTTGATCATGTACTTAACCTCTTTAATTGATCTTATTTTTTCATTTTAATAGTCTTTTTTGAAATGAATTATGTATTTACAAAATAGTGGATTGGACAGGTGTGTTGTTTTGCACACCTTCAGCCGTTATTGGGGTCTTTTAATACCAAGCTGCTCCAACGATGATAAGAAATATAAACATACAATGATTAGAGCAAAACCAGCTCCGTAAGCACCATCTGCCATGTACACTGCCTTCTTTTCGTTCGTAATCACAAAGTATGTACAAAACAGAAAAATGGAACGGCGCTAGTGCTATTTTTAGAGACTGTTTCCCAAGAAATCCTTGTGATTTGTCTTTATTTATTTAGTGTTAAAATAACTCTTTTTTGTGTAACAGCTGAATTGCGAAGAACTTCACTTAAGCTAAAGGGGGCTTTCCTTAAAATCTGGCCGCTAATTACGGCAGCCTTTTTCTTATTGAACTAAAGGGCAGCATTCCTGTAATGAAGAAATATGAGGTTTGAAAATAAAAAAGCCCCTTGGTAAGATATGAGTGTCCAAAGCTTGGCGGCAAAAAGGACACAAACATAATTACTAGGAGGCTATTTAAATGAATTATAACCAAAATGAAAAGATTGCTCAAATTATTTCTCAAACATTAATTATAGGCGTTGATATTGCTAAATACAAGCATGTGGCAAGAGCCCAAGACTTTAGAGGCTTAGAATTTTCGGCACCTTTATACTTTGAAAATACAAATTCTAGCTTTAACTGTTTCATAGAGTGGAGATAAAAAGTTAATGGATCAAAACAAAATGGAAAAAGTGATTGTAGGAATGGAGCCGACAGGTCACTATTGGCTTAATTTAGCTCACTTCCTTATGGGGAAAAATATCAAGTTTGTAGTTGTAAATCCTATGCATGTAAAGAAGAGTAAAGAGTTAGATGATAATTCTCCAACTAAAAATGATGTAAAGGATGCAAGAGTTATCGCACAGTTGGTCAAAGACGGGAGATATGCTGAACCTAATATTCCACAAGGAGTATATGCAGAACTTCGTGTGGCTAGAAAAATACGTGATCTCCTATCTGTTGATCTTCAAGCAGTTCAAGGGCAAGTCCATAATTGTATAGACCGCTATTTTCCAGAGTTCCTTACGGTCTTTAAAGATTGGGAAGGTAAATCTGCTATACAATTATTAAAACTAAATTTATTGCCACATGAGTTAGTAGATCTCCCTGAACAAGAGATACTAGTACATCTTCGAAAAGCCGTTAAACGTGCAGTTGGGCTCAGTAAAATAAAAGAACTAAAGAATGTTGCAGTTGCTTCAATTGGCATTCGGGAAGGTTCTGATATGGCTAAGTTAGAGCTTCGCACTTTAATAGACAAATATTAACTAATAAATGAAAAGTTCGAAGAACTGGAATCTAACATAGATAAACTTCTTGAACAAATTCCAGGTGTTGAACAAATGTTGGCTATTAAGGGAATAGGGAAAGACACGGTTGCAGGCTTATTTTCAGAGGTAGGAGACCTAAGATACTATTCCCACCCAAGGCAGATTATCAAACTAGCTGGGCTTAGTCTTAAGGAAAATACATTAGGAAAGCACAAAGGACAAACCAAAATTACCAAGAGAGGAAGGAAGACTCTACGAGCTCTCCTCTTCCGAGTTGCAATGCCTTTGGTGGCTAAAAATACTGCTTTTAAGGCTTTACATGAGTATTTTACAAAACGCCCAAATAATCCTTTGAAGAAGATGCAATCTCTATTCGCAATATGTAATAAACTCATACGCATTCTGTTTACCATCGGTAAAAAGCAGTGTGAATTCAGTGAAGAACGTATGTTAAGTGACATTCCTCATATGGCAGCAATACAGATTGCAGTAACTTTATTTTCTTTTCATTGATATTAATTACTGGGTTAATTGTTATAAACATTTGAAGCACGGATTAGTCAGTAAAACAACTAAAGTACGGGCAAGGACCCTGTCGGGCAGCATGACTGACATCCACCTCATGGAAAGGTTGGACGAAGGAATTTTGGAGCAAAGACTCTGTGAGAAATGGGAGGGTTGACCTCCATGAGAAATGTGGAGATCCACAAGTGCGACCATACTTTACCTAAATATCCACCTTTTGGATAAGGTTGGTTTGGTAGCTATTAATCGTTTTTTCACTTTGTACCCAAAATTATCCATTAGTACACAAATCTTCCAATATTCAAATGAATTTTAAAACAGACTACTGCGTAATTCGGAGAAAACAAGAGAAATCGGGAGATTCACCTTTCTATATAGAGGGAGGTTCGTTATATAAAAAACAGACAGAAAAAAATTATTTCTGTCTGTTCTGATTCTTAGAATGAGTATGATTCTCCGTCATCTGGCACCAAAACATTTGATGAGATTCCATTTTCATTAATGAAACTTTTCAATGCTTCTCTCGATAATGTCCAATGATTGACAGCTTCCATATGAACAGAAATAATGTTTGCATTAGGGGCAGTTTTGTAAACTTCATAGATGTCTTCTTTCCCCATAACTAGCGAACCACCTTGTAGGAATTGATTATCTCCACCGTTTACAACAATTATTTCTGGGTTATGTGTTGCAATTACTTCTTGGACCGATTCATACCAAACTGTATCTCCAGCAACATATAAAGTTTTCTCATTTGTGTGCTTGAAGACAACACCACACACTAGACCAGCATGCTTTAATATTTCTCCTCTTCCATGCTCGCCTTTTGTTTTGATTAATTGGATACCTTCAAAAACTGTATCTTCTTTTAGAACCTCTACATTTTGAAACCCATTGTTTCTAATTATTCCAGCATCTTCTTCATTTTGTACAAACATTTTTATATCTTTTGGCAAAACTTTTTTGGCGGCATCATCATAGTGATCTAAGTGTAGATGAGTTACAATAACAGCATCAACATTATTGATAATATCGTCAATGGAGGTTGGTAAACTGACTAAAGGATTATTTTGATCTTGCCTTAATGAATTGGGAAAGGGCGGATAAGTACCTTTCTCAGACAAAAATGGATCTATTAAAAACTTCTTCCCTGCATATTGGACAACTAATGTTGCATTACGAATTAATTGTATATTCATATTCTTTAGCTCCTTTTTTTTAATGTACATATAGTTTATAATAGGACCGCTTTATACTTACATAGATAAAATCAAGTCTTTTTGCGGTTTCACTTGATTATTGAAAGGAATTGAATAAATGTTAGATAGCACGGATATGCGAATCATAGATGAACTTTCCAAGAACAGCCGTATTACGATGAAGGAATTGGGTGAAAAAGTCCATTTGACTGGACAGGCTGCTTCAGCCAGGGTTGCGAAGTTAGAGGATAAAGGGATTATTGAGGGGTATAGCATTAAAGTCAATCAAGCAAAAATGGGGTATTCTGTTCACGCAATTATACATATTTATACGAAAAGCACGAACCATCAACCTTATTTGTCGTTCGTTATAAAACAAGAACATTACGTCATAAACAATTACAAAATCAGTGGAGAAAGTTGTTATCTTCTCGAATGCCAATTTCCATCCAATGAAATATTAGATGAATTTTTGACAGGCCTAAGTAATTATGTGAGCTATAAATTATCGATTGTAATTAGTAAATAATACATCAATACAAATGAATTTAATAAATTAATTCACATAAACTACCGGGGGCTTAAGTTTAAAAAATGGTTGCTGCGCAGCCTTTTTTCTTGTCCCACTGACAGTTCAGGGAGTTTAAGAATGATTGTATTACAGAGAGCCAAAGTAGCCTTAATATTCTTTCTAATTAACACTATTCCATTAATAATCTCCATTGTTTCCGGTAAAATGATATGCTATATTATCAACATGACTTATTAAAGAGATTTAATAAGTTTTTTGATTGATACTTATTAAAGTTCTTTAATAAGTCCATTTTAATAGGCGGTGACCCTTATGAACACGACTCCAAAATCGATGGGGAAGGAAATCCTTCGCGGTATTCGTAAATCTCTTTTAGAACTTGGCAGTGCAACAAAAGTTGAACTTAGCGATAAATTAGAAATTAGTTTCCCTACCATAAGTAAACTCTTAACCCAGATGGAAAAGGACGGTGAACTGATTTCAGTAGGTCTTGATGATTCGAGTGGTGGAAGAAGGGCAAAAAGATATACATATAATCCAGAGTATATGTTAGGTTTGGCATTCTTTTTAGAGAGGACAGAGACAAATTATATTGTTTTTAACTGTTTAGGTGAAGTGAAGGATGTTGGAAAAACCTCAAGTCTCTTAGTGGATGTAGATTTAAGATTACTAACCGAATGTGTTGAAGAGATACTGGAGAACTATCCAAAAATCAGTTCTATAGCCATTGGGGTTCCTGGTTCCGTAGATAATGGACGGATTATTTATATACCAGGGTATGAACACCTTCAAAACTTCGATTTGAAGGGATACTTGGAAAGTCGTTTCTCAATACCTGTTGTTATAGAGAACGATATGAATGCGGCGGTGCTTGGATATCACGACAGTATGGGAAATAAGAAAGATAAATCCCTTGTTTATTTATATTCAGGTCAAAATGGTCCAGGTGCTGGAATTATGGTAAATGGAGTCGTGGTACGAGGCAGCACTAATTTTTCAGGAGAGGTTTCATTCGTTCCACAGTACGATAACCAAAATTTTGGCCAGGCTTTGCAAAATGAAAACAGGCCTAAGGCAGCATTTATATGTGAGGAATATGAGATTGACGCCATTAGCAGATTAGTAGCTTCCTTTGTAGCTATTATTAATCCTTATACCATTATTTTTTGCGATGATGAAGTCAACCAATTTATCCTAGACCAAATTTTAGACCGAAGCGCAAAGTATATTCCAGCAGAGCATCTTCCAGAACTTATAATGAGTGATTGGAAACAAGATTATTTATTTGGATTACAAAGTCTTGGCCTTGATCTCATGATCACCGGAATAAACAGCCAAGACAAATCAATACCTATTATAAAAAATTAAAAGGCGGGGTTATAATGGCTACATTCTTTTTAGTAATTATCTACATGGCTTTTATCAGCTTAGGTTTACCTGATTCATTGTTGGGAGTGTCATGGTCTTTGATGCAATCGGAACTTGGAGCTCACTTTGAGACAGCCGGTTTGCTTTTTATGACAATCGCTGGAGGAACGATCATTTCCAGTTTTGCTAGTGGAGTTGTACTTAAACGCTTCGGAACGGGCATTGTCACATTTTTCAGTTGTTTAATGACTGCTGGAGCACTGCTTGGGTTTCAATTTGCTCCTTCGCTTTTTTGGTTATTTATTTTTGCCATACCACTTGGATTAGGTGCAGGTGCAGTTGATTCGGGATTAAACAATTATGTAGCGACACATTACAAAGCACACCACATGAGTTGGCTTCATTGTTTTTGGGGAGTTGGGGCTACACTTGGTCCCATTATTATGGTTCAGTTTATTTCAGGGCAACATTCTTGGAGAAACGGGTATCTTGCCATTGCTGGTCTGCAGTTTGTATTAGTTGTCATTTTTTTCTTCACTTTGCCTTTATGGAATAAGGTTAGAGGAAACAGCATTGAGATCTCTAATGAGACAGAAAATACAGATGATGGATTACATGGAGGAGATGCTAAAAACCGAAAACCTTTGCAAATTAGGGGAGTTAAGCTAGCTTTGATATCTTTCTTGTTTTATTGTGGTGCAGAGGCAACGATGGGACTTTGGGGAAGTAGTTTCCTGGTAAATGTTAAAGAATTATCCGTAGATGCAGCGGCAAAATGGGTTTCCTTGTATTACGCGGGTATCACAATCGGAAGATTTATTACAGGCTTTATTACCATGAAAATAAGTAACCGTACGCTCATTCGGGTAGGGCAAATAATAGCATTAGCTGGTGCCGCATTCCTACTCCTACCATTGCCGTCGACTTTCTCGCTTGTCGGTTTTATTATGGTTGGATTAGGATTGGCACCGATATTTCCGTGTATGTTGCATGAAACGCCAACACGATTTGGGCAGGAACATTCCCAAACAATCATGGGGTATCAAATGGCCGTTGCTTATACAGGTAGTACGTTCCTGCCGCCACTTCTTGGTTTCATTGCAGCACACTCGACAATAGGAATCTTCCCATTTGTCATTGCAGGTTTTATTGCAATAATGCTCTTGGGTTCAGAAAAATTAAATATCAAATTGAATAGAAACAATTTATTAAGTGTAAAAAAGAAAAACTCCACAGTAATTTAATGTATAAAGGGTTATCCTTATTCAGTAATCTGCTATTAATTGAAGAAGAATGGATTCCAGAAGATCGCCATTAGAGTCGATCTTTTTTCTTTGTCACTGTTTCAGATAAAAGAGTTACTATTTGAAGCACTGGAACCCAATGTATTGTGATAATATTTTATGAATTGGAAAACAATAGTGCTTAGGAAAGGAGGGATTGAGAATGTCTGTGAAAAATTGGTTAACTGGATTGGTCGTTATGCTTGCGATGATTGTGGTTATGACAACTCCAGCCTCACTAGATGTATTCGCTGAATCCGGCGTCGTAACACAGCCTGTTGAGACAGTGAAAGCGATTGAGGTCGAGTTGAACGATGATTACTTTAATCCGAAAGTCATCACTATTCCGAATGGAAGAACGACAAAGTTGATATTGAAAAACCAAGGTAAGAAAGAGCACACCTTCACAGTGGAAAAGCTCAGTATTGACACCGAAGTCCAGCCGGGAAAAGAAAAAACCATTACCGTGAAACCGAAAAATCCCGGTACATATGACTTGATATGTAGGTACCATTTCAAGGAAGGTATGGCTGGAAAAGTAATTGTCAAATAACAAGCAGGGCCAATTGGCCTTGCTTGTTTAATAGGCGACACTGTAATGATTCACAATTTTCATTTTAAAAACAGCCAGTTTATCTAACTGGCTGTTTCAGACTGTCGACAAATCCGAAAAACTTGGGTTTGCCGGCAGTCTTTTTTATGTCTTTGTTAATTTGTTTGTTGATTTGCGCTCCAGGCGCTTCGCTTTCCGCGGGCGTAGCGGGGAGCCTCCTCGGCGCTTAAGCGCCTGCGGGGTCTCCCCTGCTTCGTACTCCCGCAGGAGTCTTCGCGCCTTCCGCTCCAATCAACAAGTTATAAAATCAATAATGACCTTTAAATCAGT
>NZ_JAGGQR010000031.1:28940-29158 GCF_018613205.1 Bacillus sp. ISL-46 | reverse complement strand
ATGCCTTTTGTCTACAATCTGGAGCAGCCGAAACGGCTGCTTTTATTATTGATTTTTCCATTTTGCCTTCCGAATCGTAAAACAACGCAAGCCTTCTAACCTTTCAGCCGGTAGGAACCCGAACCTTTCCGGCTGGAAGCTAAGAAGGCTAGTCAATCGGTCAAGGGGCAAAAAACTTTTTTGCTTAAAGGCGCTAACGCAACAGCAAAAAACTTTTT